>JBARSW010000583.1:0-3460 GCA_049644925.1 Chitinophagaceae bacterium
TAGTTGTATATTTGATATACAACTGCACGATATTTTAGCAATAAAGTAAAGTGCTTCGGGAAACGGAAACTCCTCAAAAAAGTGGAAGTAACCCACGGAAAAACGGAAACCCCTTAAAAGGTGGAAGTAATTCCAGAAAGCATCGGGTAAGTAGACTGAAAAGCGAAAGCTGGAAAGTAAACTAACTTGGTGCTTTTGTTTTTTAATAACCTACTATTATTTGGCTATAATCCTTTACAGGCCTATCTTTGCAGCCCAAAAATTATCTATTCATCTGTACGGCAAAATCCGTGCAGCCTTTTAAAAATCATCAAGTTATGAAAAAAGGAATCCATCCCGATAAATATCGGTTAGTAATCTTCAAAGACATGAGTAATGGTTATTCGTTTCTCAGCAGGTCTACGGCAGCATCTAAAGAAACAGCCAAATGGGAAGATGGCAATGATTATCCGCTGATTAAGCTGGAGATTTCAAGCACTTCACATCCTTTCTTTACAGGTAAGAATATGCTGGTTGATACGGCTGGCCGTATTGACAAATTCAAGAAGAAATACGCAAAAAAGACAGTATAGTTTTTAAATGTAAACAGTTACGGAGATCAGAATTTTTTCATCCGCAGATTTACAAAGGATGAGCTTATCAACGAATTGTTTTCATGGCTATTTTTTTAAACCTCCCGAAGTCCGGGAGGTTGTTTTTTAAAGGAATGATTAATTTAGTATTCATTCTTGTATAATGTACATTTGCGGCCAAATTCAGCAACAGTCTGAAGTAACAAAAGCTATTGCTGAACTATCCGTCAAAAAATTTAATTGAAAAATGATCAGTGTTAAAGATTTAAAACTTGCATACGGCAAAAGGGTATTATTTGAAGAAGTGAACCTCAATTTTACCAAAGGCAACTGTTATGGAGTAATTGGTGCCAATGGTGCTGGAAAAAGTACATTCCTGAAAATTCTCAGTGGTGAAATTGAACCTAATAAAGGAACAGTTGAAATCAGTTTCGGTGACCGGATGGCTGTATTAAAACAGAACCAGTTTCAGTTTGATGAGGAAACAGTTTTGAATACCGTGATGATGGGACATTCTAAACTCTGGAAAATAGCCAAAGAAAGAGATGCCATTTATGCCAAAGAAGATTTTACAGAAGAAGATGGCATTCATGCCGGACACCTGGAACATGATTTTGGAGAAATGGGTGGTTACACTGCCGATAGCGATGCGGCCACTTTGTTAAGTGAATTGGGTGTAACAGACGAGTACCAACAATCATTGATGAAAGATATTCCCTCCAACCTGAAGGTGAGGGTGCTGCTTGCACAAGCATTATTTGGTAATCCGGATATTTTATTGCTGGATGAACCTACCAATGGTCTGGACATTGAAACCATCAGTTGGTTAGAGAACTTTTTAGCCGATTACGAAAATGTGGTGTTGGTGGTAAGTCATGACCGGCACTTTCTGGATGCCGTTTGTACCCATGTGGCAGATGTGGACAGGCAGAAAATAAAAATATTTACCGGTAACTATACTTTCTGGTATGAGTCATCTCAATTGATGGCCCGGCAACTTGGTGATAAAAATAAAAAAGTAGAAGAAAAGAGACAGGCATTGATAGATTTCATTGCCCGTTTCAGTGCCAATGCTTCAAAAAGTAAGCAAGCTACTTCCAGAAAGAAAGCATTAGAAAAGTTAACGATTGAAGAAATAGAGCCCAGCTATCGCAAATACCCTGGTATCATTTTTCAGCAACTAAGAGAAGTTGGCAACCAGATTCTCAATGTGGAGAAACTGAGAAAATCAGTAGACGGAAGGGTATTGTTCAACGACGTTACGTTTACCGTAAATAAAGGAGATAAGATTGCTTTGTTAAGCCGTGACCCATTGGCGGTTACAACTTTCTTTAACATTATAACAGCTGAAACAGTGGCTGACAGTGGCTCTTACGAATGGGGTAGTACTGTTACCCATGCCTACTTGCCACAGGAAAACAACCAGTTCTTTTCTGGTGAAGATAACCTGATGGATTGGCTGCGTCAATATGCTCCTGATCATGAAAAAGATGTGGATGAGCCTTTCCTGCGTGGATTTTTAGGTAAAATGCTTTTTAGTGGCGATGATGTGATGAAGAAAACAAATGTTCTTAGTGGTGGAGAAAAAGTTCGTTGTATGCTCAGCCGGATGATGCTGCAAAGTCCTAATGTTATTTTGCTGGATCAACCCACCAACCACCTGGACCTTGAAAGTATCCAGAGCTTTAATGAGCAGTGTACCGCATACAAAGGCATTGTGATATTAACAAGCCATGACCATACATTTATGGAAACAGTTGCCAACCGGGTAATAGAACTTACTCCTAAAGGTATTATAGACCGTCTCACCACATTTGATGAATATATTCAAGACGAAAGAGTGAAAGCATTGAAAGAAGAAATGTATAAGTAAGTGAATACTGTGTAGATGAAATTTATTTTAGTTCCCGTTTCGAAAGAACGGGAATTTTTTTTTACAGACTTCTTCGTAATTTTCTATTACGAAAATACAGACCATGCCAAATTACCTGCAAGATTACAAAGCTTATTATCAGCTCCGGATGAAACGCTTTGAAGGGAATCCCGATTATATCAAAAGTTTTGAAAGTGAAAAAGCTATTTATGAAGTCATCGCTTCCTGCAACACACTGGAAGAATTCAAAGACAAACTGGGAGACCTGAATGAAAAAAATGCCATTGCATTAATCATTGATGAATACAGTATCCGGTTAAAACATTATGAGGAAATAAAAGAGAAAATCAGGGCAGAAGGATGTAAACGAATTATTGAAAAAACAAAAAATATCAACACCGTAACTGAACTGATGACGATGGTTAGCGAAGAAGAGAATAAAACCAGCCTGGAAATAACCGCTGATACCATCAACCCGTTTAATGATTTTGGGTTTTTAGAAAGAATGCAGGTTTGGGAAGAAGCGGAAGTGCCGGAAAAATATAAATCCCGCTACCGGCAATATGCAGACGAAGAAAAAAAAAGGCTGAAGGAAGCTTATGCTGCCGAAGAGAAGAATTTAAATGACTGGCAACCTGGCTGGAAATTTAATTTCGAACTTATACAGGAAGAAAGGCATCGCCGCTTATTACCTTACCCTGATGAAGTAATTAACAAAAATATTCACACCATTAAATCATTGCTTTATGCCGGTTGATAAAATAATGCTGGATGCTATGCTGGGAACGTTTCGCAACATGCTGAAAGAATGCCGGGATAAAAATATGTCAGGTGATGATTTTAACCAGATGCAATTAACAATGCAACGGATGGAAGATCTGGGGCAGGAGCTGAGTGATATTGGTGCTTATTCAGGACAACTGATGCAGGAAGGTTTGTTTATGAAGTTCAGTGATCATTATGGAAAATTGTTGTCAGCTGCTGCGCAGCAATCTGCCGTTCCGGTTTCGGCTGT
>JBARSW010000584.1:0-4366 GCA_049644925.1 Chitinophagaceae bacterium
GAATGCCCCTGGCAAACACCCAAAAGTAATTTTGGAGACTGGCCCCATTCAATAAAATAGCTGCAGGATTATTAAGCTTTTTCTATTCCGGGTTTATAGATCAAACCATTCGTTGTGCTGTTCACTAACCCGGATAAAAGTTGTCCTTTTGGTTAGCTCCTTTAATACTTTGGCGCCAACATAAGTGCAGGCTGAGCGAAGGCCACCTAATATATCCTGAATAGTATCTGATACATTACCCCGATAAGGTATTTCAGTTGTTTTACCTTCAGAAGCCCTGTAGTCTGCTACTCCGCCAGCATACTTGTTCATGGCAGTTTCGGAACTCATACCATAAAACAATTTATATTTTTTGCCATCTTTTTCAACCATCTCTCCGCCACTTTCTGCATGTCCAGCCAACATACCACCGAGCATTACAAAATCGGCACCCCCGCCAAATGCTTTAACTACATCGCCGGGTACTTTGCAACCTCCATCAGAAATAATCTGACCACCTAAACCATGGGCCGCATCCGAACACTCAATAATTGCCGAAAGCTGTGGATAGCCAACCCCTGTTTTTACCCGGGTTGTACAAACTGAGCCGGGGCCAATTCCCACTTTAATGATGTCTGCTCCGGACAATAATAACTCCTCCACCATTTCTCCGGTAACCACATTGCCTGCAATGATGACTTTGCCGGGATATTTTTTTCTGGTAGATCTTACAAATGATACAAATTTTTCTGAATAACCATTTGCCACATCAATACAAATAAAGCGAATGGCGGTACATTGTTTTAGAATTGTATCAAGTTTTTTTGCATCAGCATCACTGGTGCCCGTACTTAAGGCAAAGTGATCGGTAATTTTTTCTCCTCCATTCCGTATAAAACTTTCCCATTGTTCCGGTGAATAGTGCTTGTGAATAGCAGTAAATAAATCAAATGTCGCCAAGGCATTAGTCATTTCAAACGTCCCAACCGTATCCATATTGGCAGCCATTACCGGTATCCCTTCCCAATTGGTACCACTGTGCAGAAATTTAAATTTTCTGACTAGGCTTACATCCGATCTTGTCCCAAGTGTGGATCGTTTTGGCCTTAACATAACATCTTTAAAACCCAGTTTGATATCCGATTCAATATGCATAATTATTTATTTTGTCAACCGTGCAATTTAATTAAACTGTAAACACCGGTGATAACAAATTATAAACAATGAAGAAGTAAGTTGCTCCTTCAAAATGAATTTGAAAAAAAGGGGAAGGGAAGGAGTACGGTAATAACCCTTGTTCAAAACAGATTTACTGATGCTTAACTTATGGATAAAGCAAATATTTTTTGCGCATTTCCTTATAGGTACTAAGTCCGGGTTCCCAACTGGCACGGATTTCTTTTTCCGGCTTACCATCAATTATTTGCTGCCTGAACAATCCGTTGCCGATTAATTTTTCTATTGTACCCATTTGGTTACTGAGACTTGAATTAAAAAATTTTTCTTTAAAAGGATGTGCCTTGTAAAGCTCCATTATCCATTGGAGGTTTATCTGTTTGCTTTTCCGGAGCAATTCAATATCATATTTGCGAAGATCAAGTCCATAACAAACCTGGTTCATAAACAAAGGTGTTTCAGCCATCCCTTTAATACCTGTAGGTGTATAAGAGAAATCGTATTTACCTTTTAATTCCGGACTGCCAATAACAGTAAAAGGAAAATAAGTACCTCGGCCATGATTAAGGTAAACTCCTTCAAACATACAGGTAGAAGGATAAAGCATAATTGCCTGCTGGGTATTCAGGTTGGGCGAAGGTGCTACTGGCAATATATAGGGCATGTCATGTGTATAATTGCCCAGCGGAATAATTTTGATATTACCTTTTACTTTGTTTGTCAACCATCCTTCACCATTTACCATTTGTGCAAATTCACCAACGGTAAGTCCATGACTCATAGGTATTGGAAACATGCCGATTCCAGATCTGTATTTCATATCAAGAATTGGTCCATCCACCAAATAACCATTGGGGTTTGGCCTGTCAAAAATCATCAGCTCTTTACCATTTTCATAACAGGCTTCCATCAGTCTCGCCAATGCATTAATATTTGTATAAAAACGGCAACCAACATCCTGCAGATCATAAATCAGAATATCTACATCAGCAAGATCCTTTTTGGTGGGTTTGTTTTTTGCTCCATATAATGAGATTACCGGAATACCTGTTTTTGCATCTGTCTCATCTGCGACATCTACTCCGGCACTTGCATTTCCTCTAAATCCATGTTCGGGTCCAAATACTTTTATAATATTTATTCCGAGTTTTTGTAAACTATCAACTAAATGTGTTTTGCCAATTACAGAGGTTTGATTCGCCATGATGGCAATCCTTTTACCAGTCAGGTAAGTAAGATATTTTTCGGTTTGCTCTGCACCCGTTTTTATTGAATTTTGTACTGAAAGCTTATTCTTTGTTTGTTGATGGGGAGAAACACAAAAGCTAAGGAAGAATGCGGCAATAACCGGTAAAAAAAGTTTCATAAAAAAAATTGTAAGCGAATTTACAAATTAATAAGACAGTTTTTTTATCTGTATAAATGGGAAATATTCTATTTCGCCACTGCAATTTTAACTTTCTTATTTTTTATTTTTTGTTCTTTAATGAGTTGCAGTGTATGGCTGACTTTGATCTTTTTTACTGCTACAAAAGAAAAAAAATCTTTTACTTCAATCAGGCCAATATCTTCTTTTTTTAACTGGCCTTTGTTTGAGAGGAAACCGACAATGTCAATTTTATTTACTTTATCTTTTTTGCCGGCAGCAATAAACAAAGTAGACCATTTTGGTTTCTCCGGTATTACGATTGCTTCCGGTAAATTTATTTTTTCAATTTCCGGATCAAGATAGACTGGCATTTTTTCATCTGGTGACAAGATAAGGATAGCCGTACCACTGGCATCCATCCGGGCTGTTCTTCCATTACGGTGAGTAAAAATTTCTTCACTGCCGGGCAAATGATAATGTATGATATAACGGATGTGGGCAATGTCAAGACCCCTGGAAGCAAGGTCGGTTGTTACCAGCACATTGGCGGTTCCATTTCTGAATTTACAAAGTGCAGCATCTCTTTCCTGCTGTTCCATTGCCCCATGATAATAAACATTTACTATGTCTTTTTCTTTCAGGAATTTACTGGTTCTTTCCACCGACTCCCGGTGATTGCAAAAAATAATGGTTGATTTATTCCCCAGCATGCAGAGTAACTGGAAAAGAGTTTCCAGTTTGTCTTTTCCATCA
Source organism: Chitinophagaceae bacterium (assembly GCA_049644925.1). Lineage (GTDB taxonomy): Bacteria > Bacteroidota > Bacteroidia > Chitinophagales > Chitinophagaceae > JJ008. Next base: position 3,278 of record JBARSW010000584.1, read on the forward strand.
CTTACAAGTGTTTTAATAGTAAGACCAGTATCTTCATTTTTATCATTCAGAAAATCAAGTTTAACCGGTTCTTCCATTCCAATGAATCCGGGAATTTCAACTGCCTGAGTTGCTGAAGTTAGAACCCGTTTATTAATTACCGGTAATGCACCGATAATGAAGGACATTTCATCAAGGAAACCCAGTTCTAATGATTTGTCAAATTCATCCAGCACCATTGTTTCAATACTTTCAGTTGTTATATTCTTTCTTCTGATATGGTCGGCAAGGCGACCGGGTGTTCCAATAAGTAATGCAGGGGGTTGTTTCAAATTGTTTTCCTCTGTTTCCCGTAAGTGACCGCCATAGCAGCAGGTAACTTTATATTCAGTACCCAGGCTTTTAAAAACAGATTCAATCTGTAACGCAAGTTCCCGGGATGGTACAATAATAATGGCTTGTGTTTTTTTAACGGCAGGGTTAAGCATTTTAATGATTGGAAGCAGAAAAGCCAATGTTTTTCCCGTTCCGGTAGCAGATAGCAATAGCGTATTATTATTCTTCTCCATGGCAGCAATAGAAGCTATCTGCATTTCATTAAGCTCTTTGATCTTGAGCTTCAATAATATATTATCAATTGTATTCTTTTTAGTGGGCATAGGGCAAATGTAAGATTGTTTGTCCGGGGAGGAATTAGTTTTTCTGTCTTCTGTGAAGAGCAGTTTTTTAAATAAAGTTGTTCAAAAACTGCGACGGGCTGCAAATGAAGGAAATAGAAATTAATAGTCGGGATTATTTACTATACTGTTATGGTGTTATTTTTTTTAAAGCCTGCAATTATTACAGCTATCGAAATTATAATGATAGAAATGGGTTTCCTGAACAATCTCTTATGGATGTTATAAAAAATTTAATAAATGAAAAATGCCAAACTTATTTATGGAAAATTCGGTCAGTTTGCTCCTATAAAATTATATGAAATGGATTTCATTTTTATTTATGGTTTTCACCCTTTTTAGCTGCCTTCAAAAGGACAAGGTTATAATTACCGGATCAAACACTTTAATTCCAATAAAACCAACTTCGTTTAATAGAAAGATTTCAGAAATA
>JBARSW010000585.1:0-2390 GCA_049644925.1 Chitinophagaceae bacterium
ACCCGGTTTTATCCATGACAGATATTGATGTTCGCTGGTGGGAGAATAAAAAATTATTTAAGAGTACAATCATCTGGGATAAAGAAAAAACACTGGGCAAGCCTTTTGTGATGTATTACAATGCCAACGGCGACACCAGTAACAATACTCCCAAGTGGCGTTGGTTCGAAAGAATAGGAATGGCAGTGAGTGATGATATGATTAACTGGCAACGATACCAAACTGACCCGGTGGTTCATCATAAAATTGGGATAACAGGGGATGGGGTGATACAAAAGATAGGCGATGTATGGGTGATGTTTTACTTTGGTGCATTTTGGGAAAATAGAAAGAATGAAACCTTCAACCGTTTTGCCTGTAGTTATGATTTAGTAAATTGGACAGATTGGAACGGTGAGGACTTAATTAAATCATCCGAACCATACGATGCAAAGTATGCACACAAGCCTTTTGTTGTAAAATGGAAAGGAGTAGTTTATCATTTTTATTGTGCGGTGGATAAGAAAGATGTGAGGGGAATTGCGGTGGCGACGAGTAAGGATTTAAAACGCAGAGACACAAAGAACACTAAGTAGCACGGAGAAAATCTTTGTGTATCTCTGTGCCTCTGTGTCTTTGTGGTTCAAAAAAACACAATAGAATTACTGAAAGGTGAAGAGTGCTCTTCGCTACTTCAGTGTAAACTTGCAACGACGTTGATAGTTAGCATGACCATTTGGGTAGTTCAAAAGTTTGTAAACAAAATAAATGATAAAGTATTTTAAATATTGCTTGCTATTAATCGGATGCTTTGCTTGCCTTCAGCAAGTTTCTGCACAACAAAAAAGCAATGACATCATTGAGCAGGCTTTCCTCAATCCGTCTCAATCAGCAAAACCATGGGTATTCTGGTACTGGTTGCATGGTGCCGTTTCCAAAGAGGGTATTACAGCAGATTTAGAAGCAATGAAAGAAGTGGGCATTGGTGGTGCTTACCTCATGCCGATAAAAGATACCAATTCAAAAATTCCTTTTCAGCCACAGGTAAGACAGCTTTCACCGGAATGGTGGGCCCTGGTAAAATTTGCATTGCAGGAAGCAAAAAGATTAAAGCTGCAAATAGGTGTACATGTAAGTGATGGCTTCGCATTGGCCGGAGGACCGTGGATAACACCAGAATTAAGTATGCAAAAAATTACCTGGTCAAAGGTATTTATTGCTAAAAATAATAATCAGTCTATTATTTTACCACAACCGGAAACAAAAGAAAATTTTTATGAAGATATTGCTGTGTATGCATATCCTGCCAATTATGAAAATGAGTTTGTTGAGAAAAATTTAAAACCTGTTATTTCATCAAGCACAGGAGTAGACATATCTTTTTTAGCAGATGCTACAGCCAAACAAACTTTCCGTAGCGATAGCAATTGCTGGATACAATATACCTATCCACAAGCAATAACTGTACGGCAGATAAGAATAAAAAAACAAAATAATGCGTACCAGTCGCAGCGCCTTATTATTCAAAAAAGCGATGATGGGAAAAACTTTGTTTCGGTAGATACATTGCTGCCTCCAAGGCATGGCTGGCAGGATTGGGACGAAGCATATACACATGCAGTAAAAACATTTTCATCAAAGTACATTCGTTTTGTTTGGCAAAAAGAAGGAACGGCACCAGGCAGTGAAGATTTGGATGCAGCCAAATGGAAACCGGTGTTAAGAGTTCAGGGTATTTATGCAAGTGATGAACCGGTAATAAATAATTATGAAGCAAAAAATGGAAGTGTGTGGAGAGTGGCGCCAACTACAACAAGTGAAGAAGTAACGAAAGTTGATGCGGTACCGCTGAATAAAATTATTAACCTTACCGCTAAATTATCTGCTGATGGAAAATTAAACTGGACGCCGCCGGCAAATGGTAACTTGCCTGCGGGACAGTCAGGTTGGGTGATTGTGCGGATTGGCCATACATCAACAGGTTACACTAACGCTACAGCAGGTGGCGGCAAAGGACTTGAATGTGACAAGTTTAGCACTGAAGCAACAACGCTGCAGTTCAATAATTGGTTTGGAAAATTTTATACCAAAACAGATCCTGCGGTTGCAAAAGAAGTAATTAAAATTTTACATGTAGACAGCTGGGAATGTGGCAGCCAGAACTGGAGCAAAAATTTTGCAGCAGAATTTAAAAAGAAAAGAGGTTACGATTTGTTACCTTATTTAATAGTAATGACAGGCACACCTGTTACTGATGCCGCCACCTCGGAAAAAGTATTGCATGATGTAAGGCAAACTATTGCAGAGTTGGTGAATGATAAATTTTATGTTACACTAAAGAACCTGGCACATGCTAAAGGCTGTTTGTTAAGTGCAGAAAGTATTACCCCCACATTTGTAAGCGATGGATT
>JBARSW010000586.1:0-2296 GCA_049644925.1 Chitinophagaceae bacterium
GATGTTGTTGCACTGGGAAATGCTTGTGCTAAAATTAAATTGAATAATAAGTACGGGTTGTTTGATTTAGCCACCATAAAAGAGATCGTTCCATTTAAATATGATGACATTGGGTTTCTTTCCAACGATATCTTTTTAATTAAGAATGGAAACAAATTTGGCTTACTTAATAAAGCAGGTGTTGAAATAACTGAAACAAAATATGATGAGATAAAAATAGTTACCAATAAGCTCTTCCTGGTTAAACTAAATGGAAAGTATGGTTTGGTAAATGACAAGGGAGCTGAAATGTCAAAAGTTGAATATGCAGAAATAAAGATTGCTGATATTTCTAAAGAAAATGAGATCAAGGCCTGGATCAAAATTCCCGGCACTCCCGATTATTACGATTTAACTGGTGAAAAGATAAAAGGAGATTAAAAATATAAAACCTTGCCGGATAGTTATTAAAAAATTGATTTCATAAACATAAAAAATATTTTTATGAAAAAGATAGGGACAGTTTATTGTTTCGTACTGCTTTTATGCAGCTCTATTTATTGTTTTGGACAAACCCAGGGCAATGAGATACAAGGTGTGGAGATTGGTAGCCAGATATGGATGACCAAGAACCTTGATATTGATCGGTTTTCAAACGGAGATGCTATACTACAAGCACAAAGTTTGGCCGCCTGGTTAGAAGCTTCTAAAGATAAATTACCTGCCTGGTGCTATTATGAAGAAAATGGCAAATTACATCCTGAGTATGGAAAGCTATATAATTTGTATGCAGTAATAGATAAGAGAGGTTTGGCGCCAAAGGGATGGTATTTACCTAAAAAAAAGGATTGGGATGATTTAATTGAATTCTGTGGTGGACAAGAATTTAGTGCCTCTAGGCTTGCGTATTTTCCTTCCAACAATAATACTTCTAAACCAACATCAGCAGCATTCTCTGCAATACTTGGAGGATACAGGTTAGGAACAATTTCTCTTGCTGAAACGGGGGGGTTCCGTAATGCGGGTAAAATAACTGAATGGTGGACAAGCGAGGCAAATGCAAAATATCCAAACGAACAAGCATATTATACTTGTATGTATAATGCTGTAAGAAAAGATGCTGTTTTTGGAACCCATGAAGGGGCGTTAAGTGGTATAATGGGATACTATATTCGGTGTTTTAAGCCAGGACAAACTCCAGTAACGCCCAAGCCTGTCACTCAGGTTATTGCTAAGGCAACTACTCCCCCCAAAGAATTTAAATACCGCATAGAACAAGATTTATGGGGAGGTAAATATTCTATACTCTTTCCCGAAGTACCCACTGTAGATAGGGGTAAGAGAAAAAATTTAATTTCTTATGCAAATTGCTATAGTGGTTCTGAGCTATATGTATTTTATCAACATTGGGTTTCAAACTCAGAATACAAACAAATGGGAACTACAGATTTGCTAAAATATTATCGAGAAAGGCATGCAAAATCTTTAAATGCAACCATTGAAAATTTACAGTCCTTGTCCCTTATAGTTGTCCCTTTTGAGTCTTCACTCTATAAAAGATATATAAATAAATATAGCTGTGTAACTTATCAATTCAAAGTAAAGGGTGTTTATGGACTGTTCAAGGACATATTGGTAGAGTTAGTAGAAACTTTTGAACTTAGAAAAGTTTTCAGAATTGGCTTATTTAATGCTAACCGCTACCCAACAAACGAAGAACTGAACGAGTTTTATAAGGGGTTTAAATTGACTTATTGATTTGATAATTTCATGAAATTCAAAATCTGTTTTTACATATCACTAAATGACAATCTTAGTTTTTAAATTCTTAACGAGATGTACGCTTAACTTTTTACCAAAGAACAAAATTGTGACATGTTCGAAATTAATCTTCCTATAGAAAACGTTCTTTATTGCTCGTCCTAAAGTTTTAACCATGAAAAAGACATGGACCATTTATTTTTTCATACTGTTATTCAGCAGTTCTATTTATTGTCTTGGACAAACCAGCCCGGAGGGAGAAAAATATTTTAATACTGCGCTGGACTTTCTGCAAAAAAAACAATACCAGAAAGCCATTGATAACTTTACCCTCTCTCTGAAATATATTCCAACCGGCGAAAATATTTATTTCTTACGGGGACAGGCCCGATTTGAGCAGAGGAATTATTCTTTGGCCCTTGCTGATTACAATATGGCCATCAGCCTGAGAAAAGAGGTTGCAGTATTTTATAATGCCCGTGCCTGGACCCGCTGTTTTACCGGCGATTATGTTAATGCTACAATTGATGCAGACAAAGCAATAACTCTTGAGAAA
>JBARSW010000587.1:0-6639 GCA_049644925.1 Chitinophagaceae bacterium
AATAATTATTATGCAGAAGTAAAGACGAGTCAACTCTGAAATCAACACTTTCAACTTTTTTCCGGTTGATACTTACACCACCACCCAGAACAGTTTTTCTTGCTTCTCCTTTACTGGAAAAGATTCCAGTTTCAGCTAAGAACGATACTACATCAATGCCGGCGGTTAATTTAACTTTTGGATAATTACTTTTTACCACACCTTCCATTCCTTCCAGGTCTTCTGTGCTCAGGCTTTCAGCGGGTGCATTTTGATTAGCAAAAAGTTTTTGAGTGGTTTCAATAGCTTTTTCATATTCCTCTTTTCCATGCACAAATGCGGTTATTTCCTGTGCCAGTGTTTTTTGAAGCACTCTTTCTGCAGGGTTTATTTTATGCTCATGTATAAGTATCTGAATGGCATCCCTGGTAAGAAATGTAAAAATCTTAATCCATAATTCAGCATCATCATCACTTGCATTCAGCCAGAACTGGTAGAATTGGTATGGAGTGGTTTTTACAGGGTCAAGCCAGATATTCCCTTTTTCTGTTTTGCCAAACTTTCCGCCATCAGCCTTTTTAATTAAAGGGCAAGTAAATGCAAATGCTTCCCCACCGGTTTTTCTTCTAATCAGTTCTGTGCCTGTTACTATATTTCCCCACTGGTCGCTGCCGCCCATTTGCAGTTTACAGTTTTTGTTTTTGTAAAGCCAGTAAAAATCATATCCCTGTACCAACTGGTATGTAAATTCAGTAAAGCTCATGCCGGTATCCCCTTCAATTCTTTTCTTCACACTATCCTTTGCCATCATATAGTTTACGGTAATATGCTTGCCAACATCCCTGATAAAATCAAGAAAAGTAAAATTCTTAAACCAATCATAATTGTTCACCATTTCCGCAGCATTTGGTTTTGTTTTATCAAAGTCGAGATACCGCATTAATTGTTTTTTTACACCTTCTTGATTGTGTCTTAACACATCCTCGCTAAGCAGGTTCCTTTCTTCATTCTTGCCGCTTGGGTCTCCAACCATACCAGTAGCACCCCCAACAAGTGCAAAAGGCTTGTGACCCGCTTTTTGAAAATGAACAAGCAGTAAAATTGGAACGAGGCTGCCAATATGCAAACTGTCGGCTGTAGGATCAAAGCCGATATATGCCGAAGTCATTTCTTTGTTCAATTGCTCTTCAGTTCCTGGCATAATATCCTGTATCATGCCTCTCCATCTTAATTCTTCTATTACATTCATTTCTAATTCTTTGATTTTCAATAATACTTAGGTTGGTTAAATCCCAACTTTCACAAAAATAAGGCAGAATAGTTTAGCTATTAATATGAGCAATATTTTTCTAAATCATTCGTTTTCAACACATAGTCTTTTTCATGGCAATTCTATGTTTTTCCATGGCTAAAGACTAATTTTACAAGTCGCCGAACCTTTGAAAAAAATCATATTCTATTGCTTATTAGAAAATTCACTTAATGAAAACAAAATACCTATATCTAACGCTGCTTACTTTTTTTTTCATTCTTTCCACCACGGCTCAGTTTCGCAAATACTCTAATGAATTCCTTAATATTGGTGCAGGAGCCCGGGGACTGGCAATGGGTAGTTCTCAGGTAGCATCTGTCAGTGATGGTACGGCCGGATATTGGAATCCTGCCGGACTTACCGGAGTCCAGAATGTACCGCAATTAAACTTGATGCATGCAGAATATTTTGCAGGCATTGGAAAATACGATTATGCGAGCATCGTTTTTCCCTCTTCAAATAACAAAAGAACGATTGGCATTACAGGGTTACGATTTGCGGTAGATGACATTATGAATACACTTTTCCTGGTAGAGCCGGACGGTTCAATAAACTATAATAATATTCAGGCATTTTCTTCTGCAGATTATGCTTTCCTTTTTTCATTTGCACAAAAGCTTAAAGACGTAGAAAAGAAGAAAGTAAACTTTGGATTGAATGCTAAAATAATTCACAGAAGTGTAGGAAAGTTTGCAAAAGCCTGGGGCTTCGGATTAGATGCAGGACTGCAAATTCATAGTAATCGTTGGCGGTTTGGCCTGGCAGGAAGGGATATTACCAGCACATTCAATGCCTGGTCATTTTCTTTTAGTGAAAGGGAAAAAGAAGTGCTGTATCTAACCAAGAATGAAATTCCTGTAAAATCTACTGAGCTTACTGCTCCCCGATTAGTGCTGGGAATAGGTCGTGAATTCAAATTAGGTAAAAAATCCAGTTTGCTGGCAGAAGCAAATATAGATGTGACTTTTGATGGACAGCGCAATACTTTGATTAGTGCTGACCCGGTAAGTGCGGATCCGAAATTGGGACTCGAATTGAATATTAATAACATCTTTTTCCTTCGTGGAGGAATAAATAATTTCCAGAAAGCCTTGTCAGATGGTGATACACTCAATCAAAAGAAAGTCTGGATTTATCAGCCCAGTGCAGGTGCAGGTTTCAAAATAGGGAATGTAACTATTGATTATGCTTTTACCAATCTGGCTAATCAATCAAATCCTCTGTTTACCCATGTTTTTTCCTTAAGTCTGAATATGGTGGGGAATAAAAATAAAAATGACTAATTAAATCGTACCTGATAAAACTTTATCAATGAAAAAATTTTTACTTCTTTCATTAATTTTTGCCAGTCTGATCGTCCATTCGCAGACTTTTAATAATGAATGGATAAACTATAGCAGAACTTATTATAAGTTTCAGGTAGCAACAACTGGTTTATATAGGATTAATCAGCCTGCATTAGTTGGGTTAGGAATTGGAAATATTCCTGCAGAACAGTTTCAGTTATGGAGAAATGGCAAACAAATTCCAATGTACACTTCTGTTCAAACAGGTACATTGAGTAGTTCTGATTATTTAGAATTTTGGGGTGAGAGAAATGATGGTGTTCCTGATAATGTATTGTACAGAATTTCAGATCATCAGATAAATGATAAGTTTAGCCTTGAGACAGATACAGCTTCTTTTTTTCTAACAGTAAATCCTTCTGGGAATAACTTGAGACTGGTGCCTGTTGCTAATAATTTGCCTTCTGCTTTGCCGGTAGAACCATATTTTACTCATACAGTTGGCAAGTATTATAATGAAAGATACTTCTTTGGTTATGCTGCAGTAGTTGGGGAGTATGTTTATTCTTCTTCTTACGAAAATGGCGAAGGGCTGGCTAGTAATGACATTGGCACTAATGGAGTCAGAGCAGAAGTGTTTTCAAATTTGTTTCCTTATACAGGTACCGGAGCACCGGTTCCGGTGATAAAGGTAAATGCATCGGGCAATGCTTTAAATCCCCGGCAAGTGGAATTAAGTGTTAATAGTAATGTAGTTCTTAATCAGACTATGGACTTTTTTGATTATTTAAAAATGACAGCCCCACTAACCACTGCTATGATAAACAGTGGCTCTGCAACAATTCAGGTAAAGAACAACTGTCTTTCTCCAAACGATAGAATGGTTATTGGAAAAACAGAACTGACATATGCCCGTCAGTTTAATTTTGGAGCATTAGATGCTTTCCCTTTTGAATTACCGGCAAATACATCTGGTAATTACCTTGAGATTAGTGGGTTTAATCATGGAGGTATTAGCCCTGTGCTATATGATTTTACAAATGGGAAAAGGTATGTTGGTGATATTAGTAATCCTTTATTGGTAAAGATTGCTTTGCAGGGGTCTTCAGTTTCAAGAAATCTATTATTGGTAACACAGGTATCAACCAAACCAATTGCAGTTACTTCTTTTCAGCAAAGAAATTTTATCAACTATGCTTTGGCTGCCAATCAGGGGGATTACCTGATTATTTCGCATCCTGCATTAATGAGTTCAACTGCCGGAAGCAACCCGGTTGAAGATTACAAAGCGTACAGAGCATCGGCAATGGGAGGAAATTATAATGCAAAAATTTATCTAATTGATGAATTAGTTGATCAGTTTGGCTTAGGAATAAAAAGGAATCCGATAGCAGTCAGAAATTTTATTTATTGGGCAAGAAATACATTTAATTCACCAGTTAAAAATGTGTTTATAATTGGTAAAGGTCTGAACTATATCCATAATCACTATTATGGGAATACCCTTGCTACTGCCGCCAATACAGATAAATTGTCTTTTATTCCAACATTTGGTTATCCAGCATCAGATATTTTGTTAGCAGCAGAGCCTGGTTTAGATGAGGCTCCAAAAGTACCAATTGGCAGGTTATCCGTCATCAATGGAAATGAAGTAGCAAGCTACCTTGTTAAGGTAAAACAATACGAACAACAACAGGCATTCTCATCACCATTAATAAGTGATAAGGCCTGGATGAAAAACACTGTTCATGTAATAGGTGCCGGTGATGGCTCCTTGGGTGAAATACTTACATCATCAATGAACAGGTTTAAAGATATTGTTGCAGACACTTTTTACGGCGCAAATGTGAATACGTTCAGTAAACTATCAACTGCACCGGTAGAGCAGGCAAATGCATCCCGATTATATAGTTTGTTTGAGCAGGGAATCGGAATGATGACATATTTTGGACACTCTTCTGCTACCACACTTGAATTTAATTTAGATAATCCAGACAATTATAATAACCAGGGGAAATACCCGCTATTTATTTTACTCGGCTGTAATGCAGGAAATTTTTATAATTATACTCCTATACGACTTTCAGCCAAAGAGACTATATCAGAAAAATATGTGTTGGCAGACCAAAAAGGTAGTATTGCCACAATTGCTAGCACTTCTTTGGGAATTGTTCATTATCTGGATATTTATAATTCAAGAACAATGACTGCAGCATCAGTTACTCAATATGGAAAAACAATGGGGCAGATAATGAATGAATCAATTGCGCAAGTATATAACCTGACTACTCAAAATGATTTTTATGCAAGAATGCAATGCGAGCAGACAACTTTGCATGGTGATCCTGCTTTAAAACTTGATGCATCTTTTGCCAAACCGGATTATGTTATTGAAGACCAATTGCTAAAAATTAATCCAACTTTTATTTCGGTTGCGGAAAATAGTTTTAATGTGAAGGCAAAATTCATGAATCTGGGTAAAGCTATCAATAAAAATATTGTAATTGAGATAAAGCGAACTTATCCGGATTTAACAACGGAAGTTGTCAGGCGGGACACCATCCCAGGAATCAGATATATTGATTCATTATCGTATGACTTACCCATAATTTCATTCAGAGATAAGGGCTTGCATAAGATTTCGATATGTGTGGATGCAGATAACGGCGTTGATGAGCTCTACGAGACAAATAATTGTATTTCGAAAGATGTATATATTTATGAGGATGAGGTAAGGCCGATTTACCCATATAACTATGCCATCATAAATAAACAAGGTATTATTTTAAAGGCTTCAACGGCAAATCCTTTTAGTCCTTCACGTCAGTATACAATGGAAATTGATACAACAGAGAAGTATAACTCTGCTTTAAAAATTGTAAAGACAGTTACTTCATCCGGTGGATTGATCGAATTTAATCCCGGAATTACTTTTACAGATAGTACAGTATATTATTGGAGAGTTTCGCCTGTACCAACTACAGGGGCACCAGTGTGGAATAATTCTTCTTTTGTTTACCTTGCAAATAACGATCTTGGTTTCAATCAATCACATTATTTCCAGCATGATAAATCTTATAAAGACAGAATTTCGTTGGATCCTCTAAGCAGAAGCTGGAAATTTGGAACTGTAACTAATAATCTCTTTCTAAGGATGGGCACTTATAGTACAAGCGGTTCTACCCAACAAGCAGCCTTTTCTGTTTCAGTAAATGGAGTAAATATGATCAGGTTAACAGCCTGGTTTCAATCATTGGTATTTAATGTTTTTGATCCGGTATCCTTTAAACCATGGGAGAACCAGGTAATACGACCTTATACAAACTTTCCGTCTGATTTAGGTGATGGGAGATTTGGTAGTCATGCACCAATGAATCAATCAGGTACTCTGACACCATTTAATTTTGAATATAGATATACTTCTCCAGAGTTTAGAAAAAGGATGATGGATTTTATGAAAGATACTATTCCGGATGGCTATTATGTTGTAGTCAGAAACTTTACACTTTTCCCTGGTGACTATGGGGGTGCTCCCAATTTTCCTATAGCTTATGCAAATGATTGGAAAGCCGATGAAAGTCTTTATGGGTCTGGTATATCACTTTATCATTTTTTAAAAAATGCAGGTCTTAGTGGTATAGATTCATTTTACCGACCAAGACCATTTGGATTTGTTTATAAAAAGAATGACCCTTCTTTTACCCCTAAATGGCTTTTTGGGGAAGGTGTTTATGATAATCCAACCTTGTCCGTAGATTGTTCTACACCCGATACGCTTGGTTATATTAATTCGCCAGCTTATGGCCCTGCAAAATCATGGAAACAACTTAAGTGGAGAGGAAGTAGTGACTCCCCCGGCGATACTTCAACAGTTGATGTGATAGGAATAAGATTAAATGGTACTGAACAAGGACTGTTTTTTGGATTAACAACTAATCAACAGGATTTTGATATTTCTTCAATTAATCCTCAGGAATTTCCCTTTGTTAAATTGAGAATGCGCAGTATTGACAATGTAAGTTATACTCCATATCAATTGAATTACTGGAGAGTAACATATGT
>JBARSW010000588.1:0-1724 GCA_049644925.1 Chitinophagaceae bacterium
GAAGTAAAAATCGAAAAAGAAGTACCGTATAGCGATATACCACATTTTCCTGTATCTACGGTGGATGGTCATAAAGGAAAACTTGTTTTTGGAAAGTTGAGTGGCAAAACAGTTGTTGCCATGGCGGGCCGTTTTCATTATTATGAAGGATATACAGCACAGGAGATAATATTTCCGATTAGAGTTATGAAACTAATGGGTGTGGAGACCTTGTTATTATCCAATGCTGCCGGTACTGTAAACCCAGATCATAAAGTGGGTGATATTATGATTATTAAAGATCATATCAGTTTTTTTACTCCAAATCCGTTGATAGGAAAAAATATTACGGAACTGGGATCCCGTTTTCCGGATATGAGTGAACCGTACAAAAAGCACCTGATCCAGAAAGCAAAAGCTATTGCTGCTATTCATGGTTTTGATGTTAAAGAAGGCGTTTATGTAGCCGTAACAGGGCCCACTTACGAAACCAAAGCGGAATACAATTTCATAAAAGTAATTGGGGCTGATGTTGTAGGCATGAGTACGGTACAGGAATGTATTGTAGCGAACCAGATGGGAATGGAGGTATTTGCAATGAGTGTTATTACTGATATTGGGATACAGGAAAGTCACACTGTTATTACTCATCAAGAAGTACTGGAGGCAGCCAGAAATGCGGAACCAAAACTGGCTATCATTTTTAAAGAACTGGTAGCATCATTATAATTAACAGTTTTGCTGCATATTAATATCTTTGCTGCACTTATTTTGCAATAATGTTTTTCTTTTTCAATTAAATTCTACTCTGCTGTCAAATAAAATCACATATCTCATAATAACCGGGCTGATATTTTTTTCAATGACGGCAAATTCTCAGGAGATACAGGCTTTGGGTGGTCGTATTCGCCAGATGGGCGGTGGCTTTGGTTCTGGCGGATCAAGTGATAGTCTCCGGCATAGGGATAGAAATGAAGATTCCATTACTATCAGTTTCCGTTACCTTGATTCTACACGAAGTTATAAACTTGATTCTTCGGTTAGTGACTTTACCCGCCGGTTTCCCATTCCTGCCACGCATATTTATTTAGGCAATTCAGGAAATGCAACAAAATCTTTACTTTTTTCTCCGGAATTTACAGCAGGGTTTGATCCTGGCTTTCATGCATTTGATGTATATAAATGGAAATTAGAAAAAGTAAGGTTTTTCAATACTACCCGACCTTATTCCGAAATCAATTACCTGCTTGGCAGCCGGGTGGAACAGATCATTGAATTATTACACACCCAGAATATAAAACCTAACTGGAATTTTTCTTTTCAATATCGGTTAATTAATGGCCCCGGTTTTTTTAAAAACCAAAAAGTAAATCACAATAATTACCTGTTTGCATCCAAATTCCAATCTAAGAACCTGCGATTTAATAATTATTTTGTTTTGCTTGGTAATAAACTTGAATGTGCAGAAAATGGCGGTATAGTTAATACAAATGACATACTTAATAACCCGGTTTATAAAGACCGGTTTAATATTCCAACACATATCGGAGGTGATGATCCTTTCTCTTCAAATTTTTTCAGTACAAAAATTAATACGGGAAATAAATACCGGGAGTTTACTTTTTTGCTCAGGTCTCAATATGACCTCGGAAGAAAAGATTCAATAGTCAGCGATTCTACCGTTATTCCCTTGTTTTATCCCCGGGTAAGATTTGAGCATACGCTGCAATTAGATAAAAACAAAT
>JBARSW010000589.1:0-19316 GCA_049644925.1 Chitinophagaceae bacterium
GCTAACAATGTAAAAATAATGGGAACTATCCTTAAAGACGAGGTAGCGGAACCTGATTTTGACAAAAGGGCGGCACTGATAACCAAGTTAGAAGATCTTGAACATGCAAATGACGAATTAACTCATAACATCTTTACTGAGCTCGGAAGGAATTTTATCACTCCGTTTGACAGGGAGGATATTCATTACCTGGCCACCTCTTTAGATGATATTGCTGATTATATATATGCAGCCGGGAAAAAAATCAATTTTTACCATGTCAATCCAAATGATACCGGAATGCAAAAATTTGCTGAGCTGATAGAACAGGCTGCTGCGCAAATTTATACTGCTGTAAAGGAACTCAGGGACATGAAAAACATGCGGAAGATAACCGAAGCACTGGTAAAAATAAACAGTATAGAAAACCAGGCTGATGATGTTTTTGATTTCAGCATTGAAAAGCTTTTTGCTATGGAACCCGATGCTAAAGAAGTAATCAAGAAAAGAGAGATATACCAGGTAATGGAAATTGTAACAGATAAATGTGAAGATGCGAGCAATGTGATAGAATCTATCATCATTAAATACGCTTAATTCCAATGTGAGGATGTGGTAATCATGAAAATTTTTAAGTCGCTGTTTAATTTCCACGTCTTCCCATTCACCTATTTTCAAATAATATTATGACCCTTTTTCTTATTACCATAATAGCCCTAGCACTGATTTTTGATTTCATTAATGGATTTCATGATGCGGCCAACTCGATTGCCACGGTTGTTTCTACTAAAGTGCTAACACCATTCCAGGCGGTGTTGTGGGCAGCTTTATTTAATTCTGTTGCCTTTTTTATTTTCAAAGATCATGGTGTGGCAGATACTGTTGCCAAAACAGTAAAAGCCAGTCACATTGAACCAGGCATAATGATGACCGTGATTTTTTCAGGACTGATAGCTGCCATTGCCTGGAACCTGATGACCTGGTGGTTTGGAATCCCCTCTTCGTCTTCCCATACATTAATTGGAGGTTTTGCGGGTGCCGCTGTTGCAGCAGGTGGATTTGGTGCAGTAAATTCACCGATAATTATTAAAACGGCCAGCTTTATTTTTATTGCTCCATTAGTTGGTATGATCATGGCATTTATTATGTCTCTCTGGTTTTTAAGTTCCTTTAAAAAGGGATGGACTTCGAAAATATTTTCAATTGGAATTATCGTTTTTGTTTTTGTCTTCCTTGCCACCAATCTTGAATTTGACAGATCTGTGCTTGCTAAAAAAACGCATTACGAAAATTACACTGCCCAGGTAATCTTATACTCCAAAAATTTTAAATGGATTTTATTGGGCTTTATATTGCTGGTTATGGCCTCTTTTGCGCTTTACCTCAGCAACCTGAATACTCACCATGCTAACCGTTGGTTTAAAAAGTTACAGTTAGTCTCTTCAGCAGCATTTAGCATTGGACACGGTGGTAATGATGCACAAAAAGTTATGGGTATAATAACTGCCGCTCTTATTGCAGGTGGTACCATAACAGAGTTTAATCAAATGCCAAACTGGGTTCCCATATCCTGCTACCTGGCAATTGGAGTAGGCACCATGAGCGGTGGGTGGAGAATTGTAAAAACAATGGGTACCAAAATTACCAAGGTTACTCCTTTTGAAGGAGTGGCTGCAGAAACGGCCGGTGCATTGACCTTATTTATAACTGAAGCACTTAAGATTCCGGTGAGTACAACACACACCATAACCGGTGCTATTATGGGAGTAGGCGCTACAAAAAGACTTTCTGCAGTAAGATGGGGAGTTACTATCAATCTTATCTGGGCATGGGTGTTAACTATTCCCATCAGTGGGTTGCTGGCTGCCGGTGTTTATGCTGTAGTAAGACTGTTTTAATATTTGAAATTATTTTTTGAGATAAAAATTCCTGACTTTTGTTGGGAATTTTTTTTATGGCAAAAATATTAGTAACCGGCGGATGTGGCTATATAGGCTCACACACAATAGTAGATCTTATTGAAAATGGATATGAAGTTATTTCTGTTGATAATAACTCCCGTTCCAATCCGAGTATTTTAAATGGAGTGGAACAGATAACGGGAAAAAAGATCAAAAACTACAAAGTTGATCTCTGTAACTATGATGATACATTTGCTATTTTCCAGGAAAACGATGATATAACCGGAATCATTCATTTTGCTGCTTACAAAGCAGTGGGAGAATCAGTAGAAAATCCTTTACTCTACTTTGAGAATAACCTGGTATCACTGATAAATCTCCTAAAATGTGTTCAGGAATTTCAAACACCTTATTTCGTTTTTTCATCATCCTGCACCGTTTATGGAACACCCGATGAGATACCAGTGACAGAAACTACACCAACCAAACCCGCTGAATCTCCTTATGGTTATACCAAACAAATGAGTGAGCAGATCATTGGTGAATTTGTGAAAAGTTCAGGAACAAACTGCATATTACTTCGGTATTTTAATCCCGCAGGGGCACATCCATCCATAATAATTGGCGAAATGCCCATTGGCAAACCACAAAACCTGGTACCTGCTATAACGCAAACAGCCATTGGGCGAATTGAAAAAATGTATGTGCATGGTAATGACTATCCAACAAGAGACGGATCTTGTCTCAGGGATTTTATACATATATGTGATCTTGCCAATGCTCATACTCTTGCACTGAAGTTCCTGGAAGAAGAAAGGAACAAAAACTTGTGCGAGGTTTTTAATCTTGGCAGTGGAAATGGTGTAACAGTATTAGAAGCTATCAATGCTTTTGAAAAAGTAAGCAGTGTTAAGCTTAATTACGAAATCGGCCCCCGCAGACCCGGTGATGTAGTAGCCATTTATGCCAATAACGAACTGGCAAAAAATATACTTGGCTGGCAACCAAAATTTTCCATTGATGACATGATGGATACTGCCTGGAAATGGGAACTGCGGTTAAAAGCTGATGAAACAGTGTTTACTAATCAGACCGGTGAGTTGAATTAAAAAACAGTAAACAAACTACCGGAAATAAAAATTCACACAGTGGTTTAGAAAAGTTGTTGTTGAAGTAGCCCAATAACTCAAATTTTATTACCCTTCTTGCAGACTTACGGGAATGCTGAAATTCCACATCTTTATACTTAATATCATTTAGATAATCGAAGTAGCTCTTGGAAAAATGTCAGGCTGTTCCGATAGTATCGGAATTATTGAAGCTAATAAATCACCACAGCCTGTTCGCCTTAGCAAAGAATCAGCGGAGAAAAGCAGGTAGGCAAGTTTCGGCTAACCTGTGTGCCGATTTGTCCGCCGAAGGCATAACAGGAAGGTTCAGGGCGACTATTGGTTTATACTTTCTAAATTGAATTATGTGAAATTGCAGAAGGCTGTTGCAGGAAAAAAATGCTTGAGATTTACAAAAATTCATTTCTGAAATTATTAACCGGTACTGTTTATCCTTTCTCTTTTCCGGTAATTTCTTTTTGTGTAAGTACTTTTACAAAGAATATTGAAATTTGCGAGCCCCCAATTATCGTATTTTTTATAACCCTTCATTTAAGAAAATAATACACCGTTATTATTTTCTTATAAAAACTACCAAAGCTACTATTATGAAAGAATTACAAAAAAGTTACCTGATGCTTATGAAAACATTATCGGCAATTGCATTCTTTTTATGCCTAAGTACCAATTTATTTGCCCAATTAAAACAAAATAGTAAGACTACAGAAAAAGCTGTTGCAAAAGCTAAAGAAGTTTCTTCAAAGCAAGACACATTAAAACCATCGCTTTTTAATGGTTTAAAATGGCGCAGTATTGGTCCGGCTATAGCTTCTGGTCGAATTGCTGACTTTGCAGTTAATCCTAAAAATCATAGTGAGTGGTATGTGGGTGTTGCCTCTGGTCATGTTTGGAAAACCACCAACAACGGCACCACTTTCGAACCCATTTTTGATAACAACGACTCTTATTCAATTGGAGTGGTGGTGATGGACCCTCAAAACAGCAGTACCATTTGGGTGGGAACTGGCGAAAATAATCACCAAAGGGCTTTGGGTTATGGTGATGGAGTATATAAAAGCACCGATGGAGGAAAAACATGGAAAAAAATGGGGCTTAAAGAATCGAGGCAAATTGGCGGAATTGTTATCCATCCAAAAAACAGCAATATTGTATTTGTAGCTGCAGAAGGTTCTGTGTGGGGTCCTGGTGGTGAAAGAGGCCTTTACAAAACGACTGACGGTGGAAAAACATGGAAGAAAGTTTTGGAAATAAGTGAGAACACAGGTGTTAACAATGTTGTGATTGACCCTGAAAATCCTGATATACTTTATGCTACCAGTGAACAGCGCCGCAGGCATGTGCACACAAAAATTGGAGGCGGACCCGAGTCTGAAGTTTACAAATCAACGGATGGGGGTAACACCTGGGATAAACTTACCAATGGTATTCCAACTGCCGACAAGGGTGGAATGGGTATCGCCGTTTCCCCTGTTGACCCGAATGTTGTATATCTGATTATCGAAGCGGCCGATGATGCCGGAGGATTTTATCGCAGCAATGACAAAGGCGCTTCCTGGCAAAAGATGAGCAGCTACACTGCATCTGGGCAATACTACAACGAGATTTTCTGCGACCCGATAGAAGTAAACAAAGTATATTCAACAGAAACAACTTCACAGGTTACTGAAGACGGAGGCAAGACATGGAAACCAGTTGGCAATAACAAACGCCATGTGGACGACCATGCTATGTGGATTGACCCAAATGATAACACTCATTTTATGATTGGCGGTGATGGCGGTATTTATGAAACCTTCAACAGCGGTAAAGATTATATTTTCAAAACAAATCTGCCCGTAACACAATTTTATCGTGTGCAGGTAGATAACTCTGAGCCTTTTTACTATGTGTATGGAGGCACTCAGGATAACAATTCAATGGGTGGCCCATCCCGTAACTTTCAACGAATCGGGGTTATTAATGAAGACTGGTTTTATACCAATGGCGGCGATGGATTCTTTTCACAAATAGACCCTAACGACCCGAACATAGTTTATGCCGAATCTCAATACGGAGGGATGGTTCGTTTCGACAGAAAGAATGGTTCAAGAGTTTCCATTAAACCACAACCCCGAAAAGGAGAAGATACTTACAAATGGAACTGGAATACTCCGCTTATTCTCAGCCATCATCTTTCTACAAGAATTTATTGTGCGGCCAATAAAGTTTTCCGCAGTGATGACAGAGGCAATAGCTGGCAGGTGATAAGTGAAGACCTTACAGCAAAAATTGACCGCAATACCTGGTCTGTGATGGGCAAATACTGGCCAAGCAGTGCTGTTGCCAAAGACAAAAGCACTTCTTTGTATGGTACAATCGTTTCACTGGAAGAATCTCCTTTAAAAGAAAATCTTTTATATGCCGGAACAGATGATGGATTAATACAGGTTACAGAAGATGGAGGTAAGACCTGGTTTAAGGCTGATAAGTTTCCAGGCATACCCGAGAATACTTATGTAAGTGATATTCTCGCTTCAAAGTTTGATGAAAATATTGTGTATGCAGCTTTTGATAATATCCTGAGAGATGACTTCAAACCTTTCATTCTGAAAAGTACAGACAAAGGCCGCACATGGGCTTCACTTTCCGGCAACTTGCCTGCCAATGGAACAGTACATAGCCTTCAACAAGATTTTGTAAATCCAGATTTGCTTTTTGCGGGTACTGAGTTTGGTTTCTTCTTCTCCGTTGATGGCGGAAAAATCTGGGTGGCATTGAAAGGAGATCTGCCTACCATACCCGTAAGGGACATTGCCATTCAGAAAAGAGAAAATGACCTTGCCATTGCCACATTTGGCCGAGGCTTCTATATTCTGGATGATTACACACCGCTGCGTCATTTCAAAAAAGACATGCTTGAAAAAGAAGGCCACATCTTCCCCGTAAAAGATGGTTTGATGATGGTGATGTCCGGCGAAAGAAACCTGAATGGCTCGATGCCTTATGCAGCAAAAAACCCTGAAACAGGCGCAGTATTTACCTATTTCCTGAAAGATAAACTGGTACCCAAATCATTAAAAGAAAAAAGAAAAGAAAAGGAAACTGAGCTATTTAAAAAGGGAGAAAAAATTCCAATGCCCACACCTGAGCAGTTAAAAGCTGAAGAAACAGAAGTACCCTCTTATATTTCGTTTAACATAAAAGACAGTGAAGGAAATATAGTACGGGAAATGAGGAAAAAACCTTCCGATGGTATACAGCGTATTGTGTGGGATATGCGGTACCAGGCCAACAGGCCAGTAAGCGATGTTAAAAAATTTGATGTGCTGGCTGATGCGGGCAGTGGTATTGCTACATTATCCGGAAATTATAATGTTACCATGAGCCTTGTAACCGGCAATCAAACTAAAGTACTGTCAGGCCCTGTTGATTTTGTATGCAGAACAATTGGCAGCAGTTCATTACCTGTAAAAGACAACAAGGCTATACTGGCCTTTCATAAAAAAGTAACCGACATTTCAACAGTGGTAAGAGGAACTCAAACCTATGCGCAAGAGTTAAATCAACGGGCATTAAATGCTTTGCAGTCCATCAATGCCTTGCCAAATGCGGCTCCCGAACTTTCAGCAAAAGCAAAAGCAATTCTGAAACAATTAGATGAAATATTAAACCAGAAATTTGACCGTAAATCAGAGTTCCCAAGTTATGAGGAGAACCCTCCTTCTCCTGTTACTATCAATACCAGACTTGGGACAGTAGCAGGTGCCATGTGGGCGGCAGTCAACGAGCCTACACAAATTGCTGTTGATGCTTATAATATTTTGATGGAAGAATTTCCACCGATATATGAGCAGGTGAAAACAATTGGTGAAACGGATTTGCCTGAGTTGGAAAAAGAACTCAACCGGGCAGGCGCACCGCTTACACCCGGCCGTCTGCCGGTATTTAAGAAGAACTGATTAGAATATACCGGTAAGCATTTTCAAAAAAAGGATTATGGAATGATTATTCCGTAAATCCTTTTTTATATTTACAAAGGCAGGGAAAATAATAATTATCCGACCCGTTAAACATTCGGGATTTCAAATATTCTAACCCTCGCAAAACCGATGAACACCACAATGACAGACACCGACCTTCTCGTACAATTCAGGGAACCTGCCTTAAAGGAAAGGGCTTACACTGGTATCATTAAAAAATACCAGGAAAAACTCTATTGGCATATTCGCCGCATGGTGGTAGATCATGATGATGCTAATGATGTGCTGCAAAATGTACTTATCAGGGTATGGAATGGGCTTGAAAATTTCAGGGAAGATAGTCAGTTATACACCTGGCTTTACCGTATCGCCACCAACGAGTGCCTGACCTTCCTGGAACAACAGAAGAAAAGAAGTGCGGTTAGCCTGAGTGATGTTGAAAGCGGCCTTAGTAATAAAATTAAAGCGGACAGACATTTTGATGCACAAAAAGTAGAATGGAAACTACAATTGGCAATTCAGCAATTGCCTGAAAAACAAAGAGTTGTATTTGGATTACGGTATTACGATGAAATGCCTTACGAAGAAATGAGCAGGGTATTGGAAACAAGTGAGGGTGCCCTTAAGGCCAGTTACCACCATGCAGTTAAAAAAGTTGAAGATTATATGATAAATCATTAAACTTTAAAAGAATAAAGCTATCATATTAACGCAGAATGAATAAGAAAGATAACATATTACAAGAGTTGAAAGAATTGCAAAGCATGCTGGCGGAGATTTCCCCAAAAAATTGCTATACAATTCCGGAGGGTTATTTTGAAATGCTGCCTGCCCAAGTGCTTTCGAAAATAAAAGCGATAGAGGCCGCAAACGCCGCCGATGAGTTAGCTCATTTATCACCTTTGCTTAGTAGTTTTTCAAAAACAATGCCTTATTCAGTTCCGGCTGATTATTTTGATAAAGACCGGGGAAACAGTAATGCGGAGGCGAACGGAACAATTGAATTGTCTGTTAAAGATGAATTAGAAAAACTATCACCCCTGCTGAGCAGTTTGAATAAGCAGGTACCTTTTGATGTACCCCAGGGTTATTTTGAAACACTGACTGATAATTTCCTCGGCGAAACAAAAAAACCAACGACAAAAGTTGTTTCATTATTCAGGCAAAGCTGGTTCCGGTATGCAGCCGCGGCAGTAGTTACCGGAGTTGTTTTACTGGCCGGATACCTGATAATCGGTGGCCCAGGTAAAGAAACTTATGGAGAATCGCTTACAAGGCTCGAAAAGAAAATCAAAATAGAAATTAAAAAAACAAGTGATAAAGAATTAAACGATTTTATACAACAATTTTCAGATGCCGGTTTTAACGGAGAAGAAACCGCTGTAAACGATAAAACACCGGATACTGAAATAAAAGAATTGCTGAAAGATATACCTGAAACAGAATTAAAAGAGTTTCTGAACGAAACATCGGAAATTGATTTAACTACTGATGAAATTACTTTAATGAATTAAGCCTTACTAAAATGAAAAGATTTTTACTCATATTGGCATTATTTTTCTTTACCGGCTTTTCGCTTCTTGCACAGGATGAAGAGGCTGATCAAAGGATGGGAAAGCTTCAGGAAAAAATGCAACTTTATATTCAGAAAAGACTCAACATGTCTCAATCTGAATCCCAAAGATTCAGCCCGATTTTCCTACGGTATATAAGTGAGCTAAGAAGAACACACCGGGAAAATAACCTGGATCGTCCTATGCTGCAACTTAAAGTTGCCGAATTAAGAGTTAGATACAGAGATGAGTTTCGTAAAGTAATAGATGAACAAAGAGCCAACAGGGTTTTTCAACACCAGAAAGAATTTGAGAATAAGATAATTCAGGAAATTAAAGAACGTAAAATGCAAAACAGGCAAGGCCCCAGAAACCGAATAAGGGCAATTTAATTTTAGAATACCATTTACCTATCCGTATACAGAAAACTACCGGCTACTTAAGCCGGTTTTTTATTTAAGAGAACTGCCAAACAGGGTGCTTTACATCATGATAAAAAAGGAACTTCCACTTTTCTTCTTCTCCCTTTTTCCACCATAGTTTCCTTAGCTCCATTGCCTTTTTACCATCATAATCATACTTGGCCATAAAACGATGTTTCATCTGTTGCAATTGGGGGGCTTCATCGCCACCAAAGAAAATCGTTTCCCCTTCCTCTCGTATTAAAAACACCTGGTGATAGGGTGAATGTGCCCCGCTTACTTCGTAGTTAATATAATCATCAATTACACCATTGCCTTCTAATAAAATAACTTGCGGGGAATTTTTCAGGCAGTCCAGTTCTTCTGTAACATAAGAAGGAAACCCCTTTTCATAAGCAAATTTTAATTCAGCCTGCTGAATATAATAGTTAGCATTTGGAAAAGTAAGTCCTGAACATAATTCACCAATTTTTTTCCCCACTGCCCCTGCATGGTCTTTATGCAGATGTGTCATTAAAACCTTGGTTATTTCTGAAGGATTTATCCCGGCATTCATCAGGTTATGGAGTAATTGAAGCTTCCCGTTCTTTAAGAATCCCAACCCGGTATCCAGTAACAGAATATCTTTTGATGTAATAATTACAAAGGGTTGTATTTCTACAAGCAGGCTGCCCACAGAACGTTCAATTATATCATGAGCAGCTGTATCAAAAGGCACAAAGTGCTTCGTGTGATCGATAGTAAAAGTTCCTTCAGAAAGTGGAATGATTCGCATACTCCTGATCTTAAAGAGAAATTAATTGGTTTATAAATTGTTTTGCTAAATGAGTTTACAAATTTAGCGGTTTAAAGTCCTTTCCAGGGTGATTAACGCAGCACCATTTGCCGATCGGCATCCAACCTTATTAAGATAAATAGTAAAATGGTAAAAGTGAGTAATGAAGTGCCCCCATAACTTACAAATGGTAGCGGGATCCCAATTACAGGTGCAAGCCCGATTGTCATTCCTATGTTTATTGCAATATGGAAGAAAAAAACGGCAGCCACTCCATAGGCATAACACCTGCTGAAAGTACTTCGTTGCCTTTCTGCAATAGTTACAATCCTGAAAAGCAGTATAAGGTATAACCCAAGCAATACGGCAGTTCCTATAAATCCAAATCCTTCACCCACCGTACAAAAAATAAAATCTGTACGTTGCTCGGGAACAAAATCATAACGGGTTTGTGTTGCCTTTAATAAACCCTTTCCTGAAAAACCTCCGCTGCCTATTGCAATTTTAGATTGACGAACATTATAGCTGCTGCCACTTTCCTTTTTCTTTTTGGCCTCTGCTGCGGTTATTGCTTCATCTTTTTCAAGATAGGGATTGTCTTTACCAAATAAATCATAGATACGTTCAACCTGGTGTCTTTGAAGTACACTCTTAAAGATATATGGAACCGCAAAACGCTGAATGCCTACACATAGTACCCACACTAAAACAATATTGACAAAAATCTGCTTTCTCCTTTTAATTTGTCGTCTGAAAATATAAACAATGAACAATGCTATCGCCGTGAGAATGATAGCCAGTGTATTGGGTTCAATTACAATTGTAGCTACAATTAATACCGCGGCGGCTAATCCAATCAACAAGATAATGGATGGAAGTCCTTCCCGGTACATAACAATAAAAAATGAAAAATAAACTATCGCCAGACCTGTTTCACTTTGCATCAGCGTAAGTCCGGCAGGAAACAATGCAATACCTGTTGCAATCAGTTGTGACCTGGTTTTAGAAAAATCTGTTTCTGGACGGGAAAGGTATTTTGCCAGGGCAAGTGCTACAAATATTTTACAGAATTCGGCCGGTTGAAAATTAAAAGCTCCGAGTTTAATGATAGATGCTGTTCCTTTTATATTCGAATGAAAAGGGAATACCAATAATAAAAACAATATTCCAAGAACATAACCAAGGTTGGCAGTGGCAGAAAAGAATTTACTATCCGTAAGTAAAATAAAAAGGGCTAAAACCACTCCTATTCCAAAAAAATATAACTGCTTGCTATAATCAGTTTTAAATTTCAAAAAACTCTGGATAACAGGTTCACCTTCCTGATAAGTGGCTGCAAAAATAGCAGTAAGTCCAATGGCTACCAGGAGCAGGTAAATCCAGATAAGGCTCCAGTCAATTCCTTTTGATATGGCAGGATTTTGTTGTTTCATTTTATTACTTAACAGAATCCTTATTAATGGTTGGCCGCCGCTGTTTGTCAGGAGTTAACATATCTGTCTTTACCGGTTGTTTTTGTTGAGAATTTTTTGCTGGTTTTTTATCCTTTTTCTTGTCAACTTTTACTTCAGATTCAGTTGGTACGTCTTCAGTCTGCAAAGTGTCTTTGATATTCTTTATTTCTTTATTTATTTCTTTTTCCTCCTCTTTTGCTTTCTTCAATGAATCCTTTGCTCTCATTTTATCGAGCATTAACTTGGGAATAAGATTGATGCCGGACATTCTTTCTGCCAGTGGTTTTCTTTTTGCATCAATGGTATCATTTATATATTTTTCTATCATCAGACTCACTATCGGTGCCGCATAAGTACCTCCATAGCGGCCAGAATTCTCCACTACACACATGATGGCAATTTTTGGATTTTCCCGTGGTGCAAAAGCACAGAAAAAAGAGTGATTGGGTTGTTTTACACCCCGGTAATAGTTTTCTACAGTTCCGGTTTTCCCGCAAATGTTTATGCCTGTAACTTTAGAACCCCTGCCGGTACCGGTTTCCATCACACCCTGCATACCTTCATGTACCGCTTCAAAAATACTATCCGGGATATTCAACGGCACATTCTTTACTTTATATTTTTCCAATAAACCAAATTTGTCTCCGCCGTCAATTGAATCAACAATATGCGGGGTAATAAACCAGCCTTTGTTTGCGATATAAGCCATTTCATTTGCTACCTGCAATGGGGTAACATTCACTTCACCCTGGCCGATACTTACTGAACGATAAGTACAAAAACCCCATTTCCCGGCTCCATATATTTTATTAAAATATTCAGGTGTTGGAATATTTCCTTTTTGTTCTGTTGGAACATCAACTCCAAGGCGGTGGCCAAGTCCAAAAGCATACATATAGTTATTCCAGCTTCTAAGACTGCTATCCTGACTTGGAAATTTTGGATTATTAATAACCCGTTGCATTACGTTGGCAAAATAAGTATTGCAGGAGTGTGTAATCCCTGTCTGGAGATAGTAGGTGCCGGGATCAAGACATTTCATTGGCTTGCCACCACCACAACCGTAAAAAGCACCTGAGCAACTAAAAGTTGTATGCGTTGTAATTACCCCTTCATGCAGCCCAACTAATGCCTGCAATGTTTTGAAAGTAGAACCCGGTGAGTAAGTTGCATTTACTGCTCTGTTAAGTAATGGCAACTTTGGGTCGGTATATAATTCTGAAAAATGGCTTCGCCTTTCCGAACCGGTAAGATAGCCCGGATTATAAGTAGGGCTACTGACCATAGAAATGATGCCACCCGTTCTGGGGTCTATCGCTACAATAGAACCCACTTTATTTTTCATGAGTTCCTCGCCAAACAGTTGAAGTTCTATATCAAGACTGGTGTATAAATTACTTCCGGCAGAAGCCTCCACATCCAGGGCACCGTTTTCATAGGAACCCTGTATCCTGTTAAAATTATCTTTAATCAATACCTGGATTCCCCTCACTCCCATCAAAGCTTTTTCATAACTGGCTTCCAGCCCCGTCATGCCAGCATAATCTCCGCTAACATATCCTTCGCCATCATGTCTTTTGAGGTAGTTGGTATCTACTTCTCCCAGGTATCCAAAAATATTTGCTCCTGCATCAAATGGATAGGACCTTATAGGCCTTTCCTGGATATAAAATCCGTTTTGAAAACGCCAAAGATTTTCCTGAATTCTCGCATATTTCTGAGGTGGCAGTGATGCTTCAAAAATGGATGGTTTTTGAGAAGTGTTTTTTATGATGGCGGTGAGTAACCTTTTGCGATATTCTGCTGTATCAATATCCAATAACCTGCAGAAAAGCGTTGTATCAATTCCCTTCGCCCGGGCTGGTGTGACCATCAGATCATAAGTCAACGTATTATTCAGAATTGTTTTTTTGTTTCTGTCAAAAACAAGCCCTCTTGGCGGATAAATTGTTTTTCGAAGAATAGCATTTTCATCGGCCATTTGCCTGTATTTTCCTGAAATTACCTGCAGGTAAAACAACTGACCGATGATAAAAATAAAAGCAACCAGGAAAATAAGGAGTATGATACGGCTTCTTGATTGATTAAACGCAGACATGAAAAAGTAAGGAATATAAATTATGAAGTAAGAAATCAGGTTTTTGAATCAAGCTACAAAGTACGAATTCCAATATGCCGTTTCCAAATCTATTTTATTAAAAAACAAATATTGCAGTCTTATGAAAAGAAAATTATAAAGTTGAATATTTATAACACTTATTTCGCTGTATTACTCCTGCTTGTTTTTTTGAAAAGACAATACGACAAAATACTCCCTTTAATCTGAAGCCGTATTGGTCCGGAATTTTAGTTTTCTCGGAAACAAAATTTCTACAGTAAAAATGAGCAACATACTGATGCCGGTAGTAGCAATTACTTTAATAATGAATGCAAGGAAAGTGCCAAAGTCCATCCACTCCAGGAATACCAGGTACCCATGATGAAGAAAAGTGAGAATAAAAACATATACTGCATAAGGAGTCCAAAGCATTGCTTTGGGAGAAGGCTCCCGGTAGTTAAACTCAGATGTATCTTTTGGTGTAAGAATATTAATCAGAAAAGGTCTCACATAAGCAATCAGTAAACAGGCCGCAGCATGTAATCCCGGTGTCATGGTAAAATAATCCAATACAAGTCCAGTTAAAAATCCTATTACCAGTAACCATTGCCTGGATACAGAAAAAGGCAACCAGAGGATGAACAGGTAATATATATAAGGAGTGATAAACCGGTGCAGGTGGGGAATTTTATTCAATATATAAACCTGTATTAAGATAAATACAGCAAACCGAAATATATTTCTTAAAAATTCACTCACCGTGGTGTTTTTTTAGCTTCTTCAATTTTTTTTCTTGTTTCCTCAAATAATTTCACTTGTTCCTCCCTCTCAATATTCTCAATAACATGCACCTGTTGCAGGTTATAGAAGTTTGCCGAGGTTTTAACTTTCAACAAGTACATTCCGGTTTTACTATCAAGTTTTACTTCGGTAATTGTACCCACCATATATCCGGGTGGAAAATTATAGGAGACGGCACTGGTTAAAACGGTATCTCCCTTTTTTATTTCTACTGTTTTAGGAATTCGTTTTAATAAAAGGTAACGGGGATCTATCCCATCCCACTCCACAGTGCCAAAATCCCCGCTTTTTTTTATAGATGCACTCACGGAGTTTTGAACATGCAGCAGGCTCATTACCTGGCTGAAATTGGGGCTTACATTTACTACAATTCCAACAGCACTGCCGTCAGAAGCTACCACCGCCATGTTATCCCTTATTCCCTGGTTAGCGCCCCGGTTTATTTGTATATAGTTTTTCTGAGAATTAACTGTGTTATAAACCACCGTTGCCGGTCTTAAGAAAAAACGCCGGTAAAGACCCGATGTGTCGTAAGACATAGAATCTTTTACCATTTGTAATGAAGTATCCCTTTTCGAAAAATTAACTGAAAGTTGGTTTAACAGGGAATCATTGAGTCTGTGTATCCGGCGGTTCTCTTCTTTAAGTGTAAAATAGTCTTCCACTTTATTGTACTGTGTATTGATCCTGCCAGACATTTCATTGGCAATACCTAAGAATTTTGCCCGGTGAAACCGGTTATAGCTGAATAAAAACCACAATGCCACTACCTGCAAAATGAGGAAGGTGATAAAAGTTCTGTAGCGTCCGATAAAGAGGAAGATATTACGCATAGTAGGTTGAAGGTTTAAGGTCGAAGGTTTAAGGTTTGGTTTTCCCTGCCTTTTGCCTTTTACCGTTAACCTTTTATCTCATAACAAATGGGTACCTGTTATAATTCTTTAAAGCAATACCGGTTCCACGAACCACACTCTTTAAGGGGTCATCTGCAATATGAACGGCTAATTTGATTTTATTCGCAATTCGTTTATCCAATCCCCTAAGAAGTGCGCCACCGCCGGTAATATACAAACCCCGGCGATAAATGTCAGCAGCCAACTCAGGTGGTGTTTGTTCCAATGCCTTCAGTATGGCCTCTTCTATTTTGAAAATGCTTTTATCAAGTGCTTCGGCAACTTCCTGGTAACTTACTAATACCTGCTTGGGAATACCTGTTACCAGGTCACGGCCATTCACCGGAAAATCATCGGGTGGATTATCAATTTCCTTCATTGCGGCACCTACCTGAATTTTGATCTGTTCGGCCGTACGTTCGCCAATCAAAAGACTATGGTAACGGCGGAGTGCCTCCATAATATCCGCAGTAAATTCATCTCCGGCTATGCGGATAGACTGATCGCAAACGATTCCTGCCAGGGCAATTACCGTAATCCCGGTGGTTCCACCGCCAATATCAATAATCATATTTCCAACCGGCTCCTCTACGTCTATACCAATACCCAATGCAGCTGCCATTGGCTCATGAATGAGGTACACTTCTTTGGCACCGGCCTGCTCGGCACTGTCTCTCACAGCCCGTTTTTCCACTTCTGTAATTGAAGAAGGAATACATATCATCATCCGCCAGCTTGGCGGAAATAAAGGCTTTTTTGGATAAACCAGCTTTATCAACTCCCGGATCATTAATTCAGCCGCATTGAAATCAGCTATCACACCGTCTTTTAACGGACGAACTGTGCGGATACTCTCATGGGTTTTTTCATGCATCATCAATGCCTTTTTCCCCACGGCCAGCACTTCTTTTGGGTTATTGCGGTTTAATGCCACTATGCTAGGCTCATTTACCACCACTTCGTCGTTATGTATAATGAGGGTATTTGCTGTACCCAGGTCAATCGCTATTTCTTGTGTAAACCAGTTAAAAAGTCCCATTAATTTTTATATTGAATTTACCTGTCTACCGGCAGGCAGGTTATAGGCAAAGGTGGCGTAAAAATTTTGAATTAACAAAGCGAAACCCTTGTTGGGCAAAGATTTTTTTAAAAAAAGCATGCTTGAGAAATTACCGTTAAAATAATTTGCCTGCAACATTGTTCTCCTTATTTTTTGTAAACTTATGGTAAAACTTTATTCCCGTTTCAGGTAGCTGTTTTTTGGGCAATTTTATAATTTGAGGTGTTCTTTGCAAGATACTTTTCTGAAAATTTGCGAACTATCATTACAAATGTCATTAAGTATTTTATTCCTTTCTTAATAGAATAGGATTAGGGTTATTTATTGATAAATGGAAGTGTAAAATCAGTTCTTGTATTACACATTGGCATTTGCCTGGCTTTCATTTTGAACCACAGTAGGCACATAGGAATACACATCAGAAATACACACATAGAAGGGTTTAAAATAAATACAATACTATGTGTAATCCTATGTTTCACCTTTGTGCCTACTGTGGTTCAAAAAAATTTTCTTAAATGCTTATAAAAAAAAATACATCGCTGTTATGGCAGTTATTTTTTAAATTACCTTCAACAAATGAGAATTATAACGAGAACAGTTTTTATTCTTTCAATGGTAAGTTTGCTTGCAGACATTGCCAGTGAAATGCTGTATCCTGTAATTCCAGTTTACCTGAAAGAAATTGGCTTTAGTGTTTTTCTTATTGGAATATTAGAAGGAGTGGTAAATTTTACAGCTGGCATAAGCAAGGGTTATTTTGGAAAACTGAGTGATGAAAAAGGTCTGCGGTTGCCATTTGTAAAGTTGGGTTATTTATTCAGTGCTGTTTCCAAACCTTTGATTGCAGCCTTCACTTACCCTATATGGATATTTTTTGTACGAGCAATAGACAGGCTCGGAAAAGGTCTACGCACCGCATCAAGAGACGCACTACTCTCGCAGGAATCAACAAAAGAAACCAAAGCAAGGGTTTTTGGTTTTCACCGGGGTATGGATACGGTTGGGGCTGCAATCGGCCCTGTATTAGCATTGGTTTTTTTATTTTTTAATCCTGGTGAATATAAAACACTTTTTTACCTGGCATTTGTCCCGGGTATTCTTTCCATTGCATTAATATTTTTATTGAAAGAAAAAAAACAGCCCGTTTCTACATTGGCCAAAGGAAATTTTTTCTCTTTTTTTAACTACTGGAAAATTGCTTCTCCTGATTTTAAAAAAACAGTACCGGGTTTATTATTATTTGCCTTGTTCAACAGTTCTGATATTTTTTTGTTACTGATAACCAACCAAACAATTGGTGATGCAACCATTACTTTGTGGGGCGCCACTTTCAATGCAGACAGCATTACTATTGGTACATATATTTTGTACAATCTTGTTTATGCAGCTACGGCATATCCCATGGGTATGCTGGCAGATAAACTTGGTTTCAGAACAATCATTATCATTGGTTTTTTAATGTTTGCTGTTGTATATGGAGGATTTGCTTTTCATCCTTCTATTCCGGTAATATTTTTATTATTTGTTGTGTATGGTCTTTATGCTGCTGCCACCGAAGGAGTAATAAAAGCATGGATAACGAATTTATCGCACAAAGAAAACACAGCCACTGCCATTGGATTTTATACAAGTTGTGAAAGTATTAGTGCATTATTTGCCAGTATTATTGCCGGGTTTGTGTGGAGCAGCTTTGGAAGTTTCTATACATTTATTTCATCAGCCATTATTGCAGTTTTGGTAGTTATCTACTTGATTATAACCTTGCCGAAAAATAATGCAACCACTTAATACTATTAAGTCTAAACTCTAATATTAATTTATGAAAAATTTTTGAATCGTCCGACATCCCTGCTATACACCTGGCTGGGTGACACAGGAAGGAAACAAAAATCTTATAGTTTTGCTGAAATAATAAATTATTGTTGATAAATGAAAAAAAATATCGCACAATTATATTTTTTGCTTAAGAATGATGAAAAACAGACAACTCCCTATTTATCTACAATTCTTTTAACTGGGTTCGTTTTGTGGTTACATTTATTTCTTATTAGATTGGTATTTAATCTTCCAGATTATATCTTTCATCCAATCAATATTAAAACCGAGAGAATTAGCAATTGGTTAAATACAATTTTGTTTTTTACACCTCTCCTTATTTTGCTATTTATATTTTTCAGTAAAGCTGAATTGGAAAAATATCAGTTTAATAAGCAAGAATGTAAAAATTGGAAAAAGTATTTCATATTATATTCCTCATTACTTTTTATTATTTTGATACTATTAATTATAAAAAAGGGTATTCTAAGGGGCTTAATATAATAATCACAAGTTCTACAGTGAATTTAAACAAAAAAGAAAAACAAGAATTATAGGAAAGTTGTCCATCGTATCCCGAAATAACCGGGACATGTGCAACGAGTTACCTCAACCATTTTTGGTTCACTAATTTTTTTAATTGCCTTTTGCTTTTAAAAACATCGAATCCTTAAGTTGGCGTTGTCAACCCGTACCTATCTGCCATTATTGCAGTTTTTATTGCCATCCATTTGATTTTTAATTTTGTAAAAAATAATGCAACCATTAAATCTCATTTAGAGTCTTTAAACAAATTTTTATTTATGAAAAAAATCTTACTGTTTTCTGCCATTGCACTGCTGACCCTTGCAGCCAATGCTCAAAACAACTCAAACCAAAGTTCAAGCTACAAAAATGCCATTGGGGTAAAAGTATTAGATGGCGGTGGTATTACATTTAAACATTTCTTTTCCGGGAATAATGCAGGTGAGCTTATTGGTTATTTCTGGAAGCAGGGCGTCCGTATTACCGGTCTGTATGAAATACATGGTGATATTACCGGAGCAAATGGCCTGAAATGGTACATAGGCCCGGGTGCACATGTTGGCATTTACAACACAAAATATGGCGATGGTGCTTTCTTTGGTATTGATGGTGTATTGGGTCTTGACTATAAGTTTAACAAGGCTCCCATAAACTTATCAATAGACTGGCAGCCTTCGTTTGAGTTTGGTGATAACCGCGGTTTTGTTGGAAACTGGGGAGGATTAGGCATCCGTTACACTTTCTAAAAACAACTACTTTGATTTAAAAAAAGAAGGTCACATTACGTTGACCTTCTTTTTTATTAACTTGTCGTCAAATATAACAAATGCTAAAGAAAATTTTTCTATTCAGTCTTTCCCTGTTTCTTATGTTGTCTTTATTTGCGCAGGATGTTAAAAAAATAGGCGAACAGTTTCAAAAAGACCTGGCAGATACAGTTAATTATCC
>JBARSW010000590.1:0-1826 GCA_049644925.1 Chitinophagaceae bacterium
TCATCAAAAAACAAAATCCAGTTTTTTTCTTCGGCTCTTGTGAACATCATTTCCAGATTTTTTTCTGTTTCCCCAATATATTTACTTACCACACTCGATAAATCGATACGGTAAATATCCAGTTTTAGTTTTGCGCCCAGCCATCGGCTGATATTATTTCTTGCTTCTTTGTCTGCACCTGTTAGCAGCAACTGCACTGGCTGGCTTTGTTCCCTTTGGTTCTTGTTGAATAAAAATTTATTAAGCTGGTTTTTAACTGTCTCCTTAATGGTAAGCAGGCTATCTGCCGGAACAATTTTAGTGTATCGGGCAAATGGTATTTTATTTTCTAACTGTGACCATCCTTTTGTATAAAATCCAAAGAATAGAAATAAGCAGGAGATTTTTATCATCAAAATATTTTTATTAATATAAGTTACACCGATTTTTATTTTTATAAAGTTGAATCTCATCCGGACATTTGGTTCATAGCTTCTTTACTGATTTAAAAATTGCAGGCTTGCCTCTACTACAGACTCCATGGCTGCAGGTAATTTGTTTTCGGTCCAGGGATGTTTGCGGCCAAATACATGATCGCTGCCGGTAATAAAAAGTTGGGCCGAAGGTTGCCAGCTTTTTAACTCATACGCTTTTTCTACCGGCACAGCTGTGTCTGCAATGCCATGACAAATTAAGATGGGAATTTCGAGTTCACCCATTGCTTTTTGAATATCCAGTCTTTCGCAATTTTGCCGGTAATCTTCATACAACTGGTAATACATGGGCATTTGCTGTTGGGTACGACTGTTATTATAATACGCAACACCGCTTTGTTTCCACTCCTGTATTTTATTGGGTGGCCAGTTACCCCATGGTGTTTTACATTCACTGACAGATGCCCAGGTGATGAGTTTTTTTATTCGTTTGTCTGCCGCTGCCTGAAGTATGGCAATGCCGCCGCCCATACTGTGTCCTGCCAGGCAGATTTTGTCAGTATCAATTTCAGTATGAAAACTGTTTCCTGGATCGCAAACCCAATCGATGACCTTTTGCAGATCTGCCAATTGTTTGGTATAGTTATTATTGCCAAATGCTTCCAGGTTGGTGAATTCTTCCGGGTTTTCGGGAGTGGTTCCGTTATGGGAAAAATTAAATTTCACCAATACAAAACCAGCGGCAGCAAATGTGGATGCAATGAGATCGAAATTGCCCCAGTCTTTAAAGCCATTGAATCCATGTGCATAGATCACCACCGGCTTTTTCTCATGTTCCTTTTCAAAAAAAATATCGAGTGCAATGGGCAACTTATTGGCCCCGGGTATGATGATATTTTTTATGGCAGGCATGGATTAAAATTACGGATTTAAGAGTATGCTAAACAAACAGTTCGAATAACCGGAGGTAATGAAACATGATTACGCATTTTGAAGCTTAAGCAAAGAGAAAAAGTACCGGTACCGGGAAAAATAAATCCATATTATTGCCACAAATTTGATTAGAATGACAAAACACTTTTTTCCTGCCACCATTTCATTTGTATGCATCGCTCTATTTTCTTTAGTTTGGAGTGGTCCAATCAGTGCCACGGGCAACCCGCCTAAAGGATATAAGATTGAAATTAAAATTAAAGGCTTCAATGAGAAAAATCTTTTCCTGAGTTATTATTATGGAGAAAAAACTTACATAAAAGATACTGCCACACTGGTAAATGGTATATTTACTTTCCAGGGGGATGAGGCGCTGGATGCCGGTATGTATTTAATAGTAATGCCGCCGGCTAACAATTATTATCAAATAGTAGTAAACCCTTCCGAACAATTTTTCAGTATAGAAGCAGAATCGCCAGA
>JBARSW010000591.1:0-1585 GCA_049644925.1 Chitinophagaceae bacterium
GCAGGGCAGGGGGCAGCAATGAAATAACAATATCAGCCTTGCTAACTTGATTAATTCTTTCCAGGTTGTCATTTATGTCGAATGCAATGGCGCTTGCATTTGGCGATTTGCCAATTTTCGATTGAGCTAAAGCAAGGTCCGCATCTACCACCACCAGTTTCCAGTTTTCGGTAATCGCATTCTCTAATAAATAATCTATTAAATACGTTGCTGATTTACCGGCCCCAAATACAAAAATTGTTTTCATTCTTTTTCCAGGTTAATAGAAATGGAAAATTAAGCTGAAATAGGCATAATTTGATAGGAAAAACAGTCTATTAATTTAAACCATTTATTCATGAAAAAACTAATTAACAAAGGTGGAAAAATACTCTAAAAAACACTCCTTTATATCAGGTTTTAAGAGTTGAATAAGTTAAATTTGCCAGCCTTTAAAAAAGTTTTTTTTTAACAAAATTTATCAGGGCAGAAATTCTTAAAATATTGACTTTTTTTATACAGTGGGTATATAAAAAAGAAGCTTGAAAAAGTCATAAGAATCCGCATCAAAAACAAAAATGGACGAACAATCATTACCAGAAGAGACCAGTGATATTAACAGGATAATACCTATTAATATTGAAGAACAGATGAAAACTGCCTACATTGATTACTCTATGTCGGTAATTGTTGGCCGTGCACTTCCTGATGTAAGGGATGGATTAAAACCAGTTCATCGCCGCATTTTATTTGCAATGAACCAACTGGGTTTGCATTACAACAAACCCTATAAAAAATCTGCCCGTCTGGTGGGGGAAGTGTTGGGTAAATATCATCCGCATGGTGATTCTTCAGTTTATGATGCAATGGTAAGGATGGCGCAGGAATGGAGTATGCGATACACAATGGTAGATGGGCAGGGTAACTTTGGTAACCAGGATGGTGATGGCCCGGCAGCAATGCGTTACACTGAAGTTAGGCTGGAAAGACTGGCAGAGCATATGCTCGATGATATTGAAAAAGAAACGGTTGATTTTCAGCTCAACTTTGATGATTCTGAAAAAGAACCAACTGTACTGCCAACCAGGATTCCTCAATTATTAATAAACGGTTCCAGTGGAATAGCCGTTGGCATGGCCACTAATATGATGCCTCATAATCTTTCTGAAACGATTGATGGATGTGTGGCTTATATTGAAAATAAAGAGATAACGATTGATGAATTGATGCAGTACGTAAAAGCACCGGATTTCCCAACCGGGGGCATTATTTATGGAATGGAAGGGGTAAAAGCCGGTATGCATTTTGGCAGGGGAAGAGTGGTGGTTAGAGGTAGATTAACAGTAGAAACAAAACCCAGCGGCCGTGAACAAATTATCATTACAGAAGTTCCTTACCAGGTAAACCGTGATGCACTTACTAATCGCATCGGTGAATTGGTAAACGAAAAGATAATTGAGGGAATAGCCCATGTTAATAATGAATCTAATAATAAAGAAGGTACCAGGGTTGTAATAGATCTGAAAAGGGATGCCATTGCGAACGTAATTATAAACCAGTTATACAAATTAACTGATCTTCAAACTTCTTATGGAATAAATAATGT
>JBARSW010000592.1:0-3356 GCA_049644925.1 Chitinophagaceae bacterium
CTGAAATAAGTACCAAAAAAATTAAAATGCTTTTTTTCATATATTAATGTGATTCTAATATTTAGGAAATAACCAACTCACTACTTACTATTCATCACTCGATAGCTATCGGGTCACTTTTTTACTCCCATTCAATTGTAGCAGGTGGTTTACTGCTGATATCATAAACTACCCTGTTAATACCCCGTACGTTATTAATGATTTCGTTAGAGATATTTGCTAAAAATTCATAGGGCAGGTGTGCCCAGTCTGCTGTCATTCCATCAACACTAGTAACTGCTCTCAAAACAACAGTAAATTCATATGTTCTTTCGTCGCCCATTACACCCACACTTTTTACCGGCAGTAAGATAGTGCCTGCCTGCCAAACGGTTGCATATAAATTGTTATCCTTTAGGGCTTTGATATACAAATGGTCTGCTTCCTGTAACAAGAGCACTTTTTCTTCTGTAATTTCTCCCAATATTCTGATGGCAAGCCCCGGCCCCGGAAATGGGTGGCGGTCAATCATCTCTGAAGGGATTCCCAGTTCCCGACCCACTTTTCTTACTTCATCTTTAAACAGGGAACGGAGAGGTTCTACCAGTTCAAGGTGCAGATGCTCCGGTAGTCCGCCCACATTATGATGTGATTTAATAGTAACTGAAGGGCCATGAACGGAAACACTTTCTATTACATCCGGGTAAATAGTACCCTGCCCAAGCATATCTACGCCTTCAATTTTTTTGGCTTCTTCCTGGAAAATATCAATAAACAATCCACCAATTACTTTGCGCTTCTCTTCAGGTTCTATTTTGCCGGCAAGTTTGGTATAAAAATGTTCTTTAGCATCAATACCTTTTACATTTAAACCCAATTCGGCATAAGTGTCCAGCACTGATTGAAATTCATTTTTTCGAAGTACACCATTGTCTACAAAGATTCCGAAAAGGTTTTTACCAATAGCTTTATGTACCAGTGTAGCTGCAACGGTAGAATCTACACCACCACTTAATGCCATAATAACTTTTCGATCGCCAATCTGTTTTTTTAATGATGAAACCGTATCGGTTATAAAATGTGCCGGTGTCCAATCCTGAGAACAGCCACAGATATTAACTAAAAAATTATAGATAACTTTTTTCCCTTCTTTTGAATGATAAACTTCCGGGTGAAATTGTACACCGTAGAGAGGGTAAAGGGTTGATGGTTGAAGGTTTAAGGTTGAAGTTTTGTTCTCGAACTTAAAAGCTGCAACCGGAATGCTTTCTGTATCAGCCAGTAATTCAAATCCTTCGGGCAGTTCTTTTATGGTATCACTATGGCTCATCCACACCTGGCTTTGTTCAGAAACGTTTTTAAAGAGAATATCTTCTTTAAGCCTTTGTAGACTGGCACGGCCATATTCCCTTTTATTGCTTTTTGCTACCAACCCGCCAAATCTTTTTGCTGTTAATTGTGCTCCGTAACAAATTCCCAAAACAGGAACTTTGGTGATAAATTCCTGTACATTAACGTCTGGTGCATTTTCTTCATTTACGGAACAGGGAGAACCAGAAAGAATAATTCCTTTCAGTCCGGGTTCAAATTCAAATGGTTTATGAAATGGGATTATTTCACAATAAACATTGGCTTCTCTTACTGCCCGGGCAATCAGTTGTGTATATTGGGAACCAAAATCAAGAATCAGAATTTTTTCACTCATGGTTTGTATTTGTTACAGCAGCTACTTTGCTTTTAAACTGAAAACTTAACAAAGTCAGGCTGTAGAGTTGCGAAGGTAAAAAAACCGCCTGATGTTTTACATTAGATATTGTGATGGTTTCTAGGCCTGTTTATTTGAACTCAGGCAGTCAATTTTTGCTTTTTTGTAACTTTTATCTATGGGTCAGCGTCAAATCATTATTCAATTCCGAAAAATTTGTCAACTTTAGTTACCTCAACACCAAAATCATGAAAATAATTTTTGTTTTATTAGCTCCTGCTATTTTCTTAGTTGCTTCCTGTACTTATATTACAGGTAAAAGGATTAAGGGTGATGGAAATGTTATTACTCAAATTCGTTCTATTTCTGGCTTCACCAGTATCGATGCTGGTGGGTCGGCAGATATATATGTAACACAGGATTCTGTTTTTTCAGTAAAGGTGGAAGTTGACAACAATCTGCAGGAGTATATTGAAGTATATAAGGAAGGCAATGTTTTAAATATACATCAGCAAAATAACACCAACCTGGACGCAACAGGTAAAATTAAAGTTTATATAACAGCACCCTTTTTTGAGAAAATGAATGTTTCAGGGGCCTGCAATATTATCGGTCAGAATAATATTACCTCCGCCACTACTATCAGTATAAATGTAAGTGGAGCCGGAAAAGTAGAAATGTCTGTTAATGCTCCAAAAGTATCGGCAGATATGAGTGGGGCATGTACAGTAATATTAAAAGGAGAAACCAAAAATTTTGAAGCTGATGGTTCGGGCAGTACAGATATAAAGTGTTTTGGATTAATGGCTGAAAATACAAAGGTGGATTTATCTGGCGCAGGCGATGCAGAGGTTTTTGCCAGTGTGACATTGGATGTGAATGTATCTGGTGCGGCTGATGTCAGGTATAAAGGCAATCCATCGGTAAATCAAAAAATAAGCGGGGCAGGGAGTGTGAAGAAAGTGGAGTAGGTGAATGCGGGATGGGGAAAGGCGAAAGGTGAAAGGTGAGAAGTAAGTAGTGATAAAAAAATTAAATGTAAACCTCGTTTTGTATAAAAGTTTTATTGCTGTTTTAGCTTTTTAAATTTTAAATTATTAAAATTTGATAGCCTTTATAAATCCACATACTTCACCATTATCTTAATATCCCTATTTCTTCCTTTATACTCATTATAAAAAAGGGTTACCGGGCCTTCCTCGTAATAAAAAATTGCTTTTCTCCTGCATTACTGCTTTTATGAAACATGTTTTTTATCTATCAATCTAATTTTCATACATCATTGGCTTTTTTGCAGTCCATAAGTTAAGATCCCGGAATCTTTTTAATTTTCCCTTTTTGGGGTATTGGAATATTCAAACAATATGCTGAACTTCAGGATAACCAAAACCTTTCTTATGAGTTCTCGCAGAGATTTTATTAAAGACACCTCTCTTGCAACCGGAGCAATTGTATTTGCTTCTTCCGGCTTTCATAATTTTTTTATTGGCAAGAAACCTACAGTAATTATTATCGGGGCTGGTTTTGCCGGTTTAACTGCAGCGTATTACCTGCATAAAAAGAAAATAGATTTTGTGATACTGGAAGCCCGCAACAGGATCAGCGGAAGGGTGTTTTCTCATACCATAGATGAGAGGGAAAACCTGGTAATTGAACTGGGTGCAGAATGGGT
>JBARSW010000593.1:0-2056 GCA_049644925.1 Chitinophagaceae bacterium
TTTTTGATTTAAAAGAACAGCTGGAAGAAAATAGAAACAATCCTCATTTCGATCTTGCCAATTATATTTATACCAATTGCAAAAAAGCAAAAGATAAAGGGGCTTCTGCCATTATTTTATATAACACCTCTTCTATTGAAGATAAAATAGCTTTTGATACTAAAGACAAATCTGAACAATTAGCGGTTCCCGTAATATTTGTAAGCAAAGAAAAAGCTCTGCAATATTTTAAAGATGTAATTGCAACACTAGAAATAAAATTTACAACTTCTATAAGCGAAAAGAAAAGAACCGGACACAATGTGGTGGGTTATATTGATAACGGAGCTCCTTCTACGGTTATACTGGGCGCCCATTTTGATCACCTAGGTTATGGGGAAGATGGCAATTCAAGAAAAACAGGTAAAGAGCCAGCTATTCATAACGGAGCTGATGATAATGCCAGCGGTATTGCCGCACTGATTGAACTTTCCAGAAAGCTAAAGGTGGCGAAAGAAAAAAACAACAACTACTTATTTATTGCCTTTTCGGGAGAAGAGCTTGGGCTTTGGGGATCAAAATATTTTACCGAACATCCAACCGTTGAACTTAAAACAGTGAATTACATGATAAATATGGACATGGTTGGGCGTTTGAGCGATAGCAGCAAAACAGTGACGATTGGTGGTTTTGGAACATCTCCAACCTGGTCATCTGTTATTTCTGCTCAACCCAACTCAATATTTAATGTAAAGATTGATAGTAGCGGAACCGGCCCCAGCGACCATACCTCCTTTTACAGAAAAGACATTCCGGTGCTTTTTTATTTTACAGGATTGCATACCGATTATCATACACCCGGAGATGATGCAGATAAAATAAACTACAAGGGTATTGTAAAAATTGTTGACAACATCAAATACGTTATCGGTTCCTTGAACGATAACCCCAAACTTGCTTTTACCAAAACCCGGGAAACCCAAACCACTAGTTCGGCACGGTTTAGTGTTTCGATGGGGATAATGCCGGATTACACTTTTTCTGGAACCGGTGTAAAAGCCGACGGGGTGAGTGAGGGAAAACCAGCACAAAAAGCAGGATTACAGGCCGGGGATATTATTCTACAACTGGGAGATTATACCATTTCTTCCCTGGAAAATTATATGCAGGCCTTAGGTAAATTTAAAAAGGGAGATAAAGTAAAAGTGAAGATTAAAAGAGGAAACGAAATGCTGGAAAAGACAGTTGAGTTTTAATAGTACCTTGTAAATAAAAAGTAATGGCAGACCGAGGCCACAAGCTGGTATTGGACACCAAAGAACTCACCGAAACGTTTTTTGAGGACACCCGCCTGTTGGGGATTATGGCACCTATAAAAGATTATTTGTTTTGCTGGAGCCTCAACAGTTCTTTTGGCCTTGATTTTCGTATCAATGATCTGGAGATGAAACTCATTAAGAAGAAAAGAGAGTATTTTTTTTCCGTTTATGAGTACAAGGAAGAATCAGGTTCGCTGGAACATTTTATTTACAACAACCAATTTGAAGGGGAGTATTTGCTTCCAGAGTTTAAGCACTTTGATTTTTTGTGGCTGATGAAAGGTGATAAAGTGAACGATGAATCGCTGCAGCAAACCATTCAGATTATTCGAAGCATTAATAGTGTACAGTTGGTAACAGAACTGTCAAATGACCAGATTAAAAACAAAGAAAACCTTGTTTTTTAAAGTCATATTAAAAGCGGAAATTTTATGTGGGAAGAAAAAAATAATAAACTCTATAAAAAGTACCAGTTTAAAAATTTCAGCGAAGCTTTTGCTTTTATGACAAGAGTGGCGATAGAATCAGAGAAAATGGATCACCATCCCCTATGGACGAATGCCTGGAATACGGTAGAGATTTGGCTCAGCACCCATGATGCCGGGGATGTCGTTACTGAAAAAGATAAAACATTGGCTGAAAAAATTGATACCTTTTCTTCCTGAGTCCGCCAGTCGGCAAACAAACTTGTTGAAGGATGCCTTTAGCTTCTACCATATTAATGATTCGTCCTGCTGCTTTTGGGTACAATAAAGAAA
>JBARSW010000594.1:0-15257 GCA_049644925.1 Chitinophagaceae bacterium
ATGGATATACTGGCACCGGGTATTGGTGAAATTGTGGGTGGTAGTCAGCGGGAAGAAAGATTGGAAAAACTGGAAACAAGAATGAAGGAAATGCATATTCCGGTCGAAGAAATGTGGTGGTACCTGGATACAAGACGATTCGGTACAGTGCCCCATGCCGGTTTTGGATTAGGATTTGAAAGAATGGTACAATTTGTAACCGGAATGACGAATATAAGAGATGTAATAGCA
Source organism: Chitinophagaceae bacterium (assembly GCA_049644925.1). GTDB lineage: Bacteria > Bacteroidota > Bacteroidia > Chitinophagales > Chitinophagaceae > JJ008. The sequence continues at coordinate 232 of JBARSW010000594.1, forward strand.
TTTCCACGGACACCGGGGAGTGCGGAGTTTTAGGCTAAGAGTTTTAATGAGTAATAAGAGAAAAGGAGGCTTAATTATTAAGCCTCCTTTTTTTATAATCTCTTTATTCGTGTATACACAAAACCGGGATATGTGATTGGAATACTAATTCTTTAGAAGAACTGTGTTTAAATACACTTTCGAGAAATTTATGTTTTTTCGGGATTGTAATTAATAGGTCGAGATTATTCTTTTCGGCAAAATCTTTTATGCCGTCTTCAATATCCTTGCTTTCTATAAAATCATAAACAGGATTAATATCTTCCAGCATAGTATGTAATAAAACAGACTGCTCGGGTGTATCTGGTTTAAAATGTTTGTTATGATAGTCAACATTCAGCACATGTAATTCCGCACCAAGTTCTTTTACAATTGTTTTAATAGCTTCCGTTGGAGTTGTCTCTACCACTTCTTTGAAATCGCAGGCAAAGCCAATTTTTTTTATACCGGTGCCAAATTGCTTGCCGGGAGGTATGCTGATAACTGGCCAGGTAAGGTGGCGTATGGTGCTAAGTGTAGTGCTCCCGAACAAAACTTTTTCTATACCTGATGCACCTTTTGTACCCATCACAATAGCGAAAGGTTTTACCTTGCTGCAGATTATTTCCAGTTCATCAGCAACATTTCCCAAATGGGTTTCATAATAAACCTTAATAGATCCTGAAGTAATATGCTCCACTTCCGCTTTCATTTTTTCCATCATGGCATCTGCATCTTTCTTCAGGTCTTCTATCGAAACAAGTACAATAGGAGTATCAGTAAAACTTACCGGTATCTGGTAGGTATGAAATAAAAGCAGGCTTGCATTTATTGATTTTGCCAGATCAATACCATAATGCATGGCATTAGTAGCGGTTGGTGAAAAGTCGGTAGGAATGATGATTGTTTTCATAATCCAAAATATTGAGCTAAAGTTAGAACTAACAGTGGAATAAAGAAATGACCGACATCATTATTAATAATGATTTTTTCTGTGGAATTCAAAAGTTCTGGTATCTAAATATAAAAAGAAAGTATGATGCAAACAGATACTACTCCAAATAAAAGAAAAAAGGGGGTTGGATTTGGCCGTCGGATTCAACAGTCGCTTAAAATTGATATGACTCCCATGGTGGACCTTGGCTTTTTGCTTATTACATTTTTTGTAATTACAACAGAATTGAGTAAACCAACTTCTATGGATTTATTTATGCCCAAAGATGGACCAACGTCTGATTTGGGAGATTCTTATGCACTATCTGTAATTCTCTGTGGAGATAAAAATTATTATTATGAAGGAGAATGGAATAAGGCTTTTAACGAGAATAAAGTATTCCCGGCAACTACTTCACAATTACGTAGGATAATTATTCAAAAGCAACAGCGTCTTGATGAAATAAAGACTTTTAAAGAGGGAAGAAATGGTTTGATGCTGCTGATTAAACCGGCTAAAAGTACATCCTATAAAAATGTAGTGGATGTGCTGGATGAAGCGGCGATAAACCTGGTAAAAAAATATGCTATTATAAAACTAACCGACGAAGAAAAAAAACTGGATTGAAAAAAAATGATTAAATCGAATAAGGGTATTAATGTTTCCAATATAAATCAATTCTTCTTTTTACATTTTCCCGGATATTCATATAATACAAATTAATGTCTCCTACATGATAGTTTTTGGCGGACAGTAGAAAACTCCAGGCAAATTTTGGCTTTCGGGTGTATAAAAGACCATTCTTGATTTGTGCATCAGTCGTGTGTTTGTAAAGCTTATTGAATTTGGTAAGTATGCTTCCTTTATTCAGTTTTCGGGAAGCAAATTCGGTACCTGTTGTCCAGGTTATCGGATTGGTAACATAGGAATTTCCATTTTCTTTTTTAAGATAAAAGGGAACGTATCCTTTTTTTAAAGTCCGCCAACTGCAAAGGCATCCTGTTTGCAATGAGTCATTACAAATCTCCAAAGAGGAGAAATATGTTTTTGGTATCGGCCAACCTGCTAAATAGGAAACGACCAGCTTGTTCAGTAAAGGCTTATCCTCAAAATATTCTTTCAACAGTCTTTCTGCCATAAAACTACCCTGGCTATGGCCTGCAATAATTATGGGACGACCTTTATTATAGTTCTTCAGGTAAAATTCAAAGGCAGCTTTTATATCCGTGTAAGCAATTTCATAAGCTGCCTTACTTTTCAAAGTGTCTTTTGAAAAAAAATTCTGAATATGTGCCTGCCGGTACCTCGGTGCAAACACCCGGCATTGCTGATTAAAAACACTGGCCTGGTAAAGCATAGAAGAGTAATCTGTCTTGGCATTGATATAATCGTCATCTATTGCTGCATTTGGTTGCGAATCAAAAAGTGATTTTTTAGTAAGTGTTGTAGGATGAAGAAAAAAAACATCAACCAATGAATCCCGTACTTCATGCTTAAGTGGTGCAGGAATACTATCAGAAGGGTCCCACTTCCATGGATGGGCCGCCCAATAGTTCAGATTACTGTAATCAGGTCGGCCATCACCACTTTTAAACCGATATTTCCCCCTGAAAGACATATACTTATCTGAACATGAGGATAAAAAAAGGATTAGCGATAAAAAGAGGCTTATTGTTGTTTTCATTCTATATAAGGAATAAAAATCGGTAAAAAAGGCTGCTCAGCCTAAAAATTCATTTATACAACCATTTTGCCGTTCATAAAGAATTTTTAGACTCCAAAATTCACCTTATTTTCAAGTACAGACTGCATTTCAGGTCAAGGTTGTGAATATTTTTATTTCATTACCCTTAAAAATATGGTACTATGTTTTGTATAGTACTAAATTTCACCTTATCTTTGTTTTACAAAAGGAAAAACAATGAATATTGAAAATACACAAAGCCAGATGCGGAAAGGGATTTTTGAATTCTGCATTCTTTCTATCATTCGCCGGGGGGAGGCCTATCCCAGCGATATTGTAGAAGAAATGAGGGCGGCTAATCTTCAGATTCTTGAGGGCACCCTTTATCCGCTTTTAACCCGTTTAAAAAATGCCAGCATGCTTACCTACCGATGGGTGGAAAGTAATTCGGGGCCACCCCGTAAATATTTTTCGCTGACAGAAAAAGGCGAAATCTTTTATAATGAACTGGATCAAACCTGGAACGAATTATCTAATGGTGTAAATGCATTGACCAGTAAAAAAATAGATGAACCATTAAACAACCAATAGAAAAAACACTTCAACCAAAAAATTTCAACATGAAAAAGATCATCAATATTAACTTAAGCGGAAGAGTAATTCCGATAGAAGACTCTGCTTATGAAAAATTACAGGGCTACATTGAAAGTCTCAGACGCTACTTTGCGCATGAAGAAGGCCGTGATGAAATCATTAATGATATAGAAAGCCGCATTGCAGAACTAATGAATGAAAAAGTTCGCAAGGGAACTGATGCTATTAAAGATGCTGATGTGAATGAAATTATCACATCAATGGGAAGAGTGGAAGATTTTGAAGAAGCAGATAAAGAAACAGAAGGCACTGTTAATGCTCAGCAAAACAGCCAGCAGGAATATACTTACGAAACAAAGAAAACAAGGGGACGGCTTTATCGTGATACAAATGATAAATTCATCGGTGGTGTGTGTAGTGGAATAGCGGCCTATATGAATGTAGATCCGGCAATTGTCAGGATTTTATTTGCTATCATCAGTTTCGGAGGTTTTGGTTTTGGATTTCTGGCCTATATAGTTTTGTGGATAGTACTGCCTCCAAAAGACCTGGAAGGATTTATTGGAAAAAGACTTTACCGTAATCCGGAAGACAGGATTATCGGTGGCGTAGCTGGTGGATTGGCTGCTTATTTTGGTAGAAGCACATCAACCATTCGCCTGATTTTTGCCGCACCACTTTTATTAAGTTTCCTTGTTGGAATTATCAATGGCTTTAGATGGGATTATGATTTTGATCTTGCATTAAATATTGGTTTTGGTTCGCTTAGTGGCACATTCATTCTAACATACATTATTCTCTGGATGGTATTACCGGAGGCAAACAGTGATTATGAAAAAATGGAAATGCGGGGAGAAAAAGTGGATGTAAACCGCATCCGTCAGAATGTGAAAGAAGGGATGGATAATATGAAAGACAGAATGAAAACCTGGGGAGATGAAGTAAAAGAATCGGCTCAAAGCTTTGGAAACAAGGCGAAAGAGTTTTCTTCAACCAGGGGCAAGGCATTTGCTTCAGAAGTAAATGAAACTATCCGGAGAAGGGGTGGCGGACTTGGCCATGCAATCGGCGTAATATTTAAAGTGTTCTTCCTTTTTATTGCCGGCACTATTGCCTTTGCATTATTTGTATCATTGATTGCATTACTTTTTGGCGGAGTAGCCTGGTGGCCCATTAATAATTTTTTATGGACCAGTAAATGGCAACAAATTTTTGCCTGGGGCACTTTGATTTTCTTCTTGGTTGTCCCATTGATAGCTTTTATTACCTGGGTAATACGACGTATTGTAAGAGCAAAGTCAAGGAATAATTATCTCGGATGGACTTTTGGCGGACTATGGACAATCGGATGGGTTGTAATGGTTTTATTTGTAGCCAGTATCGCTAAAGACTTTCGCTCCTATAGATCTGCCGATTCTACAATTGAGATTAAACAACCGGTAAACAATAAATTAATCGTGGCAGTCTCTCAACCAGAACTGGAATACACCGGAAGCTTTGGCTGGATGAATGATAATGATGGTGGAAATGGTTGGGATATAACTTCTGATACGTTAAAACTCTCTGCTATAAAATTTAAAGTGAAAGCAAGTCTTGATGGAATGTATCATGTCACCCTGAAAAAATATAGTTTCGGAAGAACTGATTCAGATGCATTAAACAGAGCAGGAAAAATTCAATTTGCAGTGTCATCTGCTGACAGTGTGCTGGATGTGGCCAATGGATATACGGTAGATAAAGAAAGCAAGTTTCGGGGTCAGCATATTGAAATAGAAATTCTGGTACCGGTTGGTAAGAAAATCAGGTTTGATGAATCGGTGGATGAAAAATTAAGTTCAATAAATGTAAAAGTTAAAAGAAGTTATCGCCGCAACAGGGTTACCGGAGTGGAGATTAATAATGAAGAAAATACTTTCAACTATCGCTCAGGGATAGATTATGTTATGGGAATAGATGGCGAATTGAAAGGTCCGGATGGAGTTGCTGTTTCTCAACCCAATAATGATTACCGTTACGATAACAATGATAGTATCAGGAAAAAGAACCAGGAAATCGAAATTCAAAAACAATTGGACGAAGAAAAACGTAAGAGAGAAGAATCAGAAAAAAAAATTGAAGACCTGGAAAGAAAACAAAAAGAAAACCAGCAAAAGCCATCCACCTTAAATAATTTAAAAAAAGAATCATACAATGATGGAAGTTATGCAGGAGGCCCTTCACCTGTAACTTCTTTAGTCGAGTGGTTCTAATCCGTAAATTTTTTGGTTGAAGTTTCCCGTTTTTACGGGATACAAAAATGGCTCCTGTAAAAGGGAGCCATTTGGTTTTAAACTGTTTTTTATTCGGGTATCTCTACCACTGTCCAGTTTTTTGTTCGCCTGTTATATAGAATGTGGTAATCTTTAGAATGTGAAAGTTTATATGTTCTGTATCCATTATAATAAGGTAGTTTCAACCATCCGTAATTATAAATTTCAAATCTGAAAACAAAGGATTGCCCTGCTTTAATATCAGCCGGCTGATAAGTTTTTCCATCATCACTCAGCATCACCTGTTCGTCTTTATTACTTTGGATGGTAAGATTTATCCAACTTGCATCATCAATAGGGGGAACGTTAGTATTTCCATTATTTCCTCCCGTATTGCCAGTTCCGCCTGTATTTCCGTTTCCACTGGTATTGCCGGTATTCCCTGTGTTTCCATTATTACCAGTGTTTCCCCCGGTATTTCCAGCAATTTCTGCTTTTGCTGAATTCCATCCTTTTGTTATTGCAGATACCCGGTCTTTTTTTGCAGGATGTGTAGCACTTGCCCTGTCAGAAGCAATCGTACTTATGGCGGCAATAGATTCATTTAATGAAGCGCCGAGTTTTTGCATTACAAATCCGGAAAAAGCATCTGCTTCTATTTCTTTGGGCGGCGTGCTTCCGCTGCTATTTACGGTATGATTATAATAATGATGTCCCATTTCATGCGCCAGTATGCTTACCGAAGCCCATTTTGTGGCAGCATATGCGTCTATATCTTCAAGAAAATTGTTGTCATATACTATCCAGCGAATCCTGTTAATAATTGTTGCATATGCATTGCGAATACCATTTTGTTCTTTTACGCTAAAGTTTTCTTTCCATTTAACGGTATCCAGCATATTCTGTAAAATCTGTTTGGCTTCATATACTGATTGAAAATTTGTTTTTAAAACGGAACGGGGTGGTACTATAAAACCACAGCCGGTTATTTTTTGCGAATCAGCGGCCAATGCGGATATCCAAAAAAGCAGGAATAGCATGTATCGTTTCATATATATAATTTGTGGCATAAAAGTAATTTATAAAAGTATGCAATAAAAAAATTTCGATATAAGCCTGTATTTAAGCGTTAAACTCTTTTTAAGCTACCTTTGCGGACAATTTTTTGCGATATGAAAAATACACCCTTTACCCACCAGCATATTACCCTCGGAGCTAAAATGGCAGAGTTTGCCGGATATAATATGCCCATCTCATACACCGGTATAAATGATGAACATAATGCCGTAAGAAAAAATGCCGGAGTGTTTGATGTTAGTCATATGGGTGAGTTTATTCTGAAAGGTTCAACTGCACTCGATCTTATTCAAAGGGTTACCAGTAATGATGCCGCAAAATTAAAAGCAGGGCAAGCCCAGTACAGCTGCCTGCCTAATGATGATGGCGGAATTGTGGACGACCTGCTGGTGTATTGCATAGAAGAGAATAGAGTGTATATGCTGGTGGTGAATGCTTCCAATATTGAAAAAGACTGGAACTGGATTCAAAAACATAATACACAGGAAACAGAAATGCATAACATCTCAGACAAAACCTGTCTGTTGGCTATTCAGGGTCCGAATGCTGTGAAAATGTTGCAACCACTTACCGAAATGGATATAACAAATCTGAAATACTACACGTTTACAAAAGGGGTATTTGCGGGAGTAGAGAATGTATTGGTTAGTGCAACGGGTTATACCGGAGCCGGTGGTGTAGAAATATATTTTGAAGACAAAGATGGCGCAGCTGATATAATCTGGAATGCTATTTTTAATGCAGGTGGGCCGCAAGGTTTAAAACCAATTGGCCTGGGAGCAAGAGATACACTGCGATTGGAAATGGGGTTTTGTTTATATGGAAACGATATAGACGATATAACTTCACCTATAGAGGCAGGGCTTGGCTGGATTACAAAATTCACCAAAGACTTTACTTCCAAAGAAATATTTGCACTGCAAAAAGCAGAAGGGGTAACAAAAAAGTTGGTGGGATTTGAAATGGTAGAAAAAGGAATTCCCCGGCACGGCTATGATATAAAAGATTTTGAAGGGACAACCATTGGTCATGTAACCTCCGGCACACAGTCTCCCAGCCTGGGAAAAGCAATCGGATTAGGTTATGTAACCCCGGGATTTGCCGCTGTTGGTTCTGATATATACATTAAAGTACGGGATAAGCTGTTGCAGGCAAAGGTTTCAAAAATACCATTTGCTTAAAAGCGGTTGTGGTTAGATTTTTGCAGCGCAGAGAAGAATTAAGTAATTTAAACCCCGGTTCAAATATCATTCTTCGTAAATCAAACTTTGTATTTCATACTGATGCCAACAATTCACCTTACTACATTTATTGCCGCCCCAGTGGAAGTAGTGTTTGATCTCAGCAGGCACATCGGTTTGCACAAAGATTCTATGTCTGCATTTCAGGAAGATGCAGTAGCCGGAACGAGGTTTGGATTAATTGAAGAAGGAGAAACGGTAACCTGGAAGGCAAAGCATCTTTTTAAAAACAGGCTGATGCGGGTAAAGATTACAGAAATGAAAAAGCCGGACATGTTTACGGATGAACAACTGCAGGGAGACTTTAAAATAATGAAACATGAGCATCATTTCAAACCCTGCGATAACGGAACGATAATGATTGACCTGTTTTATTTCGAATCACCCTACGGAATATTCGGGCAATGGTTGAATGGTTTATACCTGAATAAATATATGAAGCGGTTGTTGGAACAACGAAATAAAACAATTAAAGAATTTGCAGAGAGCGGTAGATGGAAGATGTTGCTGAGTAAGTAAACTATTACGTATTTATTTTAGTTCCATTATTTTTGTTCTAAGAATATGAGTAACAAGCCCACCCTTTATACTGCTATTTCCCCGGCATTATTAAACCTATATGATTTAAGTAACAGCATTGTCGTTATCATTGATGTTTTCAGGGCTACCTCCACTATTACTGCTGCATTATATAATGGGGCTAAATGCGTAATACCGGTTGACTCTGTACCCAAAGCGATTGAGATTGCCAAAAGAATTGGAGGTATTGCTGCCGGCGAAAGGGACGGTATGATTGCGGAAGGTTTGCATCATGGCAATTCTCCATTGGAGTATCCCAAAGAATTTATTGAAGATAAAACGTTGGTACTAACAACCACCAATGGTACCAGGCTGTTGCAAATGGCGTTGGATAAAAATGCAGATACTATTATTGCCGGTTCTTTTCCCAATCTTTCGGCTGTATGTAATTTTTTGATTGCCGAAAAAAGGAATGTGGTGCTCGGATGTGCCGGATGGAAAGACCGGTTTAACCTGGAAGACACCTTATTTGCCGGAGCTGTAATAAATAATGTAAAAGAACATTTCTCCATTCATTGCGACAGTTCATTAATGGCAGAGATAATGTTTGCAAAACATAAAAACGAGTTGGTTGATTTTGCGCCTAATCTTACTCACTATCACCGGCTGGTAGAAAGGTTTGGATTGATTGACGATATTAAATATTGTCTTACTGAAGATAATGCTAATGTTCTTCCGATATATTCAGATGGGAAACTGATTTTAAAATAAAAAAATCTTCTAAGATACTTCATTTTTTTTGCATAGCTGCTCAATAAAATTTATTTTTTATTTCTTTCCTTTTACAAGGAAATCCGCCTCCCTTTCTTTTACATTTGCCGATTAACCTTTTTTGATTCAGCATCCGGAATAGTTGATTTCAATCTGCAATCAAAAATCTAAAATCAAAAATTAGTTTTGGCTTTACCGCACCTTATTAAGTATGTATATACCCATGGAACTGATGAAGTAATCAGGCGGGGTAAAAAAATTCATGCTATCGGTTATGTAGAACTGGTGGAATATGACGACCTGTTCAGTACCGCTGTATTCAGGGTAAAGGACGACAGCTACTCCACTTATTACAAAGTATATATTCAGAAATTCAGAGATGCAAAGGCAACCTCCATGCGATGTGCCTGCCCCTATAATCTTGGTGATATCTGCCGGCATGAAGTTGCGGCTTTATTTCAATTGCAGGAAATGATTGACCGGGGCCACTTGCAGACAGAGCAGGTAAAATACGACCAGAAACATACCGTGGTAAAGATGAAAACTATTGACCTGAGAAGTCTCCGGCTCTTTACCTCTCCTGAAGTTTTTATTGAAGCTGAAAATTTTTTAAGAACCAATAAGGCGGTAATTGAATTGGCTGAAAACGAAACAGTAAAGGCATCAGTAATAATAGAAGGAAACATTTACCCGGTAATAATAAGAAAAAACGAAGAGAGAAATTTTGATACCAGTTGCGAATACAACGATACAGAACATCCTTTGTGCCTCCCCAAGATTATTGTATTACTTCAATTATTAAATAAATACGGCGCTAACTATTTCGATAGTATCCGCAACTGGGACAAGGATAAGAATAAATTACTGGAAGCCTATGGTTACTCCTTAAATGATGACCTGAAAGGAAAATTTGAATTTGCTTATAAAGAAGGAAAACCTTTTTTAAGAGTATTGGATGCAAGTATAAAAAGAGTGGCTCCGGTTGCCATAGCTCCACGGCCGGTGCTCCTTCCGCAGAAAGAAAAAGAAGAATCAACATCACCTGTTGTTGAAAAAACTCCGGTTGTTCCATCACAGCGATTGGGTATTGTTTTTAATCTTAATAAAAAAGGCTATCCCCAGTTTTCCGTTGATGTGGTGATAGGAGAGATCAATGAAGGTAATGATGCGTTTACCGGCAAGGTAGAAAAAGCAGATATCAGCCGGTATATTAATACGGATCTATTTCCGGAAGGTGATAAAGAATTACTGGCTCTTTTGCGAAAATTACAAGAATCAGAAATCAATAAATATATCAGCCGGAACTCACCCTTCTCGGGCATTTGGGAGAATATCATACACCAGGAAGAGGATGACCTGCCCGATGAAACCAAGGAGCTGATGGCAGAATACCTTTTACCAAAACTGAGAAAAATATTTATAGAAGCTTCAGGCAATCCATTTGTTTTTTTATTGAGGGAATCAAAAGCATTTAAAACAGCTAATCTGGAGCCTTTGCAATTACAGGTAGAAGAAACCAGCCCCAATTTTTTTGTAAAGAAAAACACTCATTATTCCATTCAGTGCCGGGTAAAAGCAGGTCCGCTGGAATTTGACCTGGGAGAAAATGAAACAACCAGTCCTCTTTTCTTTCTTTATAATAATCAGCTACACTTGTGGAAAAGCAACGATGTTATTCACCTGATAGAAAAATTTTTACCATCCGGAAAAATGATGATACAGTCTGATGATTGGACAAACTCTCTTAATCAGTTCATTATACCACTGGCTAAAGAACACAAGGTAGATTTTGATAAAACGTTGGTACAGGAAATAAAAGATGGCAACCCGGATGTAAAATTATTCCTGATGGAGAAAGGTGATTTCCTTGTTTTTCAACCGGCCTTTTCTTACAAAGGATATGAAACCAAAGCCCGGGACAGAGACGAAGTAGTGGTGCCGCAGGGTGATAAGGTGCTGATAGTACACCGAAACAAGGATAAGGAAAACGAGTTTATTCAAAAATTGCAAAACTTGCATTCCAGTTTTGTATATAATGAAGATAGCGGAACGCTGGCATTAAAGGGTATAGATGTTTTGCGGAATAATTGGTTCTTCCTCTTTGTAGATGCCATGAATGAAATGAAGACCCCGGTGTTTGGATTTGATGCATTAAAAAATTTCCGGTTTAATACCGCCAAGCCGCAAACTAAAATCTTCATCAGCAGCAATACCGATTGGTTTGATGCTAAAGTTGATATTCTTTTTGGCGATCAGCAGGTAACGGTTGCCGAAGTAAAAAGGGCACTGGCCAATAAACAACAGTTTGTTCACCTGAATGATGGCACATTAGGTATTTTACCGGAAGAATGGCTAAAGAAGTATTCCTTACTCTTCAGGGTAGGTGAGGGAAAAACAAATTCATTAAAATTGTCCCGTTATCACCTGGGTGTAGTGGATGAGTTATATGAGAGCAGAGATGAAGAAGAGCTGGTGGTGCAACTGGAAGAGAAATATGAAAAACTAAGGGAGTTTAATAAAATAAAAGAAATAGAACCTTCTGATAGTTTAAAAAAGATACTTCGTCCTTACCAGGTAGCCGGTTATCAGTGGTTAAATTATTTAAAAGATATAAGGTGGGGAGGCATATTAGCCGATGATATGGGCTTGGGAAAAACAGTACAGGCCCTTTCATTCCTGGAGTATTTAAAAAAGGACCAGGGAAATCTGAAAGCAGTAGTAATTTGTCCCACTACCCTGATTTATAACTGGGAGAATGAGATTAAAAAATTTACTCCATCGCTTACTTATCGTATTCATCATGGTGCCACCAGGACAAGAGGCAGGGAAGAATTGGTAGATCATGATGTTACCATAACCACTTATGGAACCCTTCGCAGCGATATAAAACTTTTGATGAGTGTAGATTTTGATTATGTAATAATGGATGAATCGCAAGCCATTAAAAATCCTGCCAGTAAAGTAACCAAAGCGGCCTGTTTGCTGAATGCAAAAAATCGGTTATGCATGAGTGGTACACCCTTGCAGAATAATACCTTTGACATTTTTGCACAAATGAATTTCCTGAATCCCGGTATGCTGGGTACTATGGAGTTTTTCAGACAGGAGTTTGCCATACCCATTGATAAATTTGGTGAAAGGGACAGAAAGGACTATCTCCGCAAATTATTATATCCGTTTATTTTAAGAAGGACAAAAGAACAGGTGGCAAAAGATTTACCGGAAAAACAAGAGATGATTTTGTTTTGTGAAATGGAAGAAGAGCAACGTAATATATATGATGCGTACCGGAATGATTTCCGAAACCAGATATTGGGCACTATAGAAACACAGGGCATACAAAAGTCGCAGCTTACTATTTTACAGGGATTGATGAAACTTCGGCAGATATGTGATTCGCCGGCGATTTTAAATGAGCCCGAAAAATTTGAAAACCATTCTATAAAAATAGATGAATTGACAAGGGAATTAAGTGAAGACATGGGCAACCACAAAGCTCTTATCTTTTCACAGTTCCTGGGTATGCTCGGGTTGATAAAAAAGAAATTAGTGGAACTGGGAATAAAATTTGAATATTTTGATGGCAGCACTTCTGCTCCCGACAGGGAAAAGGCGATACAAAGTTTCCAGAATGATGAAGAAGTAAGAGTGTTTTTAATTTCTTTAAAAGCCGGAGGTGTGGGCTTAAACCTTACTGCGGCTGATTATGTGTACATCGTTGATCCCTGGTGGAACCCGGCTGTAGAGCAACAGGCTATTGACCGCACACACCGCATTGGCCAGACCAAAAACATATTTGCCTACCGGATGATCTGTAAGGACACTATTGAAGATAAAATATTACAACTGCAGGAAAAGAAGAGAGCCTTGGCAAAAGATATTATCTCTGACGACAGCACATTTGTGAAGACATTGACGAAAGAAGATGTGGAGTATTTGTTTAGTTAAGCCATTCTTCGGTAAAACCAGCCCATTTATCCCTTTTTTAGCACCGATTTACCACTTTCCGAAGGTTGTTTCCCCTTCTTACGTCTATTTTCGTACACATATTAAACTGATTATGAAGAAGATTTTTACCTTATCCCTGTTTTTTTTCACCTTATTAATTGGTGCACAGGCACAAAAAGCAGATGGTAGTATAAAAGGAAAATTGATAGATACTTCCGCCAAACAACCCATAAATGGTGCCACAATATCTGTTTTAAATGCCAAGGACTCATCACTGGCTACATTTACCCTTTCAAATAAGCTGGGCGTTTTTGAAGTAAAAGGTTTAACAGAAGGAGACTATAAAGTAGTTATTTCCAGCCAGGGATATATTGAATTCAAAAAAATTGTTTCCATCACTTCGGCTGAAAAAATAGTTGACTTTGGCGATCTGACTATACAAAAAGACTTTAAAACATTAGAAGGGGTAACGATAATAAGCGAATCTCCTATTGTTGTTAAAAATGATACCGTTCAGTTTAATACCAGTGGATTTAAAACAATGCCTAATGCCAGCCTGGAAGATCTGCTTAAAAAAATTCCTGGTATGGAAGTGGATAAAGACGGTGCTGTAAAGTCGCAGGGCGAACAGGTACAAAAAGTATTGGTGGATGGCAAAGAATTCTTTGGAAATGACCCCAAACTTGCTACTAAAAACCTTACGGCCGATATGATTGAAAGTGTACAGGTTTTTGATGATATGAGTGACCAGGCAAAATTTACTAAGATGGATGATGGAAGCCGCAGTAAGACACTTAACATCAAATTGAAAAAAGACCGTAACAAAGGGTATTTTGGAAAATCTACCTTAGGCTATGGAGATCAGGGCAGATACGAGGCCAATATCAGTGTAAATAAATTTGTAGGAGACCAACGTATTTCGTTGCTGTTTAATGCCAATAATATAAATAAGCAGGGATTTTCTTTTTCTGATATCATCAGTTCAATGGGCGGTTTTGGCGGCTTTGGTGGCGGTGGCAGTAGTTTTGGTGGCGGAGGCGGTGGCGGACGGGGCGGCGGAGGGATGAGTAATTTTTTTATTGGTGGTAGTAGTACCGGCCTTATTAAAACGCTTTCCACCGGGTTGAACTATACCGATCAATGGGGCAGTAAAATTAAGGTGAGTGGTAGCTATTTCTTTTCTGACTCAAGGCCAGAGCAGGAACAAAATACATTCAGGCAAACTTTTTATGCAAATGATTCTACTGCAAGTCTGAACAAATTTTCGGCTTCTGATAATCTAAACCAGAATCACCGGTTTAACCTTCGGTTTGAATATATGATTGACTCTTCTAATTCAATATTATATACACCGTCTGTTACATTTCAGCATTCTGATAATCTCAGTATGGATACTTCTTCTACTGTTTCTTCTACACCATTAAAGCAGTTTTTGTCAATTATAAGTAACTCCAAGAATTCAAACATAAGAGATGGGATAAATATTGGGAATAATATTTTGTTCCGTCATAAATTCGGAAAAACAGGACGAACAATTACATTGGGCGTACAAAATACGCTGGGGAATAGCCAGAGCGATGGTTTTACTGTTTCGGATAATGATTTTTACAGAGAGGATGGTAGTATTTATAAAAGTTTTTCGCAAAACCAGAATTATATTCAAAAAACAGAAACAAATAATAATGTAATCAGCTCTTCCTATACCGAGCCTTTTGGCAACAACAAATTATTGGAATTAAACTATGCCTATACCAATAATTTCAGTAAGTCAAACAAGGAGACTTATAATTTTGACATGGGTTCCGGAAAATATGAAGTGCTGAATCTTAAGCTCACCAATAATTTCACAAATACTTTTCTGGCTCATCGCTTTGGTGCCAATTTCCGGTTACAGCAAACAAAATATAACTTCCAGATTGGATTAGGTGTACAGCGTTCTGAATTGGAAAGCAAAAGTTACCAGGCTTTAACGGGTAAAGATTCATTGACAA
>JBARSW010000595.1:0-2785 GCA_049644925.1 Chitinophagaceae bacterium
CCAGTTCAGCTAAAACAAAATCAACAGATGGTCTTGACAAAGGCTATGCAATGAGTTATAGTACAGGTATTACAGAACCATTTGTGATGATGATCCCAAGAATGTACGGAGGAAGCACCAGCTATCCAACGCTGCTTGGCGGAGATGGGTATAAAGAAATGGATGAGGATAATTCAAAAGCATTGGAAGCATTAAAAGCCTTACCACAGGAATTGGGTCAGCAAATAGCTGGTTCTTCTCTATTATATTGGGGTGGCATACAAGATGGTGGTGGTTCTCCTTCCACATCTGGTCCGCCATATGTTGGTGCAATTATCTGCTTTCTCGCCATTCTTTCTTTTTTTGTTGTAGACAAGAAACATAAATGGTGGGCATTAGCAGCCATCATATTTACTATCATGATGTCTTGGGGAAGTAATTTCAGCAGTTTAAACGACTTCCTTTTTAACAATTTGCCTTTATACAATAAATACCGGGCCCCTTCGATGGCATTAGTAATTCCACAATTGCTATTGCCCATGCTTGCTATATTAGGTGCCAACTCTTATATAAATGCAACAGATAAAAAAGCATTATGGCCATCTTTTAAAAAAGGATTGATAGCTACAGGTATTGTTTTTGTCATTCTTCTACTGTTTTATATCTCTTTCTCATATCTTACCAAAAGTGATAATGATATGCTGAAACAGGCCCGCAATGCCGCTCAGCCTCAATTATACGAAGCAGTAAAATCTTTCTTTGATGGATTGAAAGAAGACCGTAAAGGATTATTTATGGGAGATATTCTCCGATCATTTGGGTTCATTGCTGTAGCTGCTATTACTTTATTCCTGCTGATAAAAAAACAGGTGAAGCCAATTCTGGCAACTCTGATACTGGCCACCTTTGTATTAATTGACCTGCTTACAATCGACAGCAAATACCTGAATAAAGACAATTACCAGGATAAAGCAACAAATGAAAATGTTTTTTCAAGAACCGCAATCGATAATGCTATTTTAGCCGACACCTCCTTCTACCGTGTTTTTAATCTTTCAGGAGGAGCTTATTCAGAAAATGTTACCTCTTATAACTATAATTCAATCGGCGGTTATCATCCTGCAAAAATCAGAATCTACCAGGACATAATTGAAAAACGTATTGCTGTTGAGCAAAATGCATTAATACAAACGCTGCAGTCAAAGCCAGACAGTCTTACCGGTGTAAATACACCAACATTGAATATGCTGAATGCGAAGTATTTTATTTACAAAGAAAGAGATGAAACAAAAGCACAATGGAAAAATGCAAATGCATTGGGAAATTGCTGGTTTGTCAATAATATACAATTTGTAAAGGATGCTGATGGAGAAATGGCTGCGCTGAATACAATTGATCCGAAAACAACAGCCGTGATTCAGGAATCATTTAAAGGACTTGTACCTGATGCATTGCAGCCGGACAGCACTGCCTCCATCCGTTTAGTTAAAAATGATAACGACCTGATAACTTATAACGCTGAATCTGCAACCAACCAATTTGCTGTATTCAGCGAGGTTTACTATGCTTCCGGATGGAAAGCTTTTATTGATGGAAAAGAGACCCCGATCGTAAAAACAAACTATGTATTAAGAGGATTGGCAGTACCTGCCGGGAAACATACCATTGAATTTAAGTTTGCGCCAAAAGCATATTTTAAAGGCAAAAAACTTACAGCTATTGCATCTTATCTTCTTATTGCTTTATTGGCACTGGGTGCTTTTATGCAGTGGAAAGATTATAAAAAGAAATCAGCTGCTGTTATAAAAAAATAATCAGCAGATTGTAATTGTGAAAAATGAAATTAATTAATTAGAAATCCTTTTTTGATATAGCCTGATAATATTTAGTTTACTTTAAATCATGAAACCAATTGCTGTCAGTGTCATTATGCCTGTATACAATGCTGAAGCATTTTTATCGCAGGCAATAGACAGTATTCTTGGTCAAACATTCAGTGATTTTGAATTTATTATTATAAATGACGGCTCTACAGATAGAAGTAAGGAAATCATTAACAGCTACCCCGACAAACGCATTGTTTATCTTGAAAACGAAATAAATCAGGGGCTTGTCTTTACATTAAACAGGGGTATTGCAGCCGCAAAAGGTGAATTTATTGCCAGAATGGACAGTGATGATATTTGTTTACCGGAGCGATTTGAAATTCAAAAAAAGTACCTGGAGCAACATGATGACATTGCACTGGTAGCTTGCCCGGTAATTTTTATTGATGGCAATAATAATAAGACCGGAACATGGGAACTCGACAATAAAACACAACTCCCATTACAGATCAGAAAAACCATGCTTCGTGAAAACTGTATTGCACATCCTTCTGTCATGATCAGAACTGCCATACTGAAAGAATTTCAATATAAAACATACCAGAAGAATATTGAAGATTACGACCTATGGTTGCGACTACTGAACAGAAATTATAAATTTGCAAAAACGGAAACACCCCTGCTCCTTTACCGGGTTCATGAATCATCAATAACAGGTACCACACTAAAGAATAAAAACTTTTTTTTCAAACATGCTTCCATGAAACGGAAATTCCTATGGAATGAAATAAAAAAAGGAAGAATAAATGGGTTTACTATTAAAGTGATAGCTTCCTTTTTTATCGATTTAATAAAAGGAACCGGAAAATCAATAAAAAGAATATTTCAATCGTAACATGTATCGCCTGCTGCTTATAAAAAGATTGATCGAAGATATATTCCTGCTGCCATTCATAGGAACAGGCCGGGTTATTGCATTT
>JBARSW010000596.1:0-1532 GCA_049644925.1 Chitinophagaceae bacterium
GTATTTACCATTTCAATTCCAAAACAAACAGCATGACACCGATAAAAGTATTATATGTGGAAGATGAACTTTTCCTGGGAAAAATAGTAAGGGAAAGCCTGGAAAGCCGTGGATTTGAAGTGGTAATGGAAAGCGACGGAGCCAAAGTGATAGAACTGTTTAAAAAATCAAAACCAACAATTTGTATATTGGATGTGATGCTGCCGAATAAAGATGGTTTTGCCATAGCCGATGAGATAAGAGAACTGGATGAAGATGTTCCTATAATTTTCTTAACCGCCAAAACACAAACAGAAGATGTGGTAAAAGGATTTACTCTCGGGGGCAACGATTATATCCGCAAACCATTCAGCATGGAAGAGTTGATTGTGCGTATTCAAAACCTGTTGCACAATAAAACCGAAGGATCTAACAAAATAAGTGGCGGGTCTGCCCATATTGGTAAATATCATTTTCAACTAAACAGGCAACTGCTTAGTAATGGGAAAGAAGAAAGAAAACTTTCTTTCCGGGAAAGTGAATTATTGAAATTGTTATACGAAAGCAGGGATAAGATCATTGACCGAAAAGATATTTTGAATCTGCTCTGGGGCAATGATTCTTTCTTCAACAGCCGCAACCTGGATGTGTATATAACCAAACTCCGCAGTTACCTGAAGGACGATCCTTCGCTGGAGATAATTACCATTAAAGGGGTGGGCTATCGGTTTGTAACCGGATAAAATTTGCAGGCCAATTCATTTCAACTGTAATTTTACCGGTAATTGAAATGCCGGATATAAAAATATATACCGCCAAACACATTTTTACCGGTGAAACCTGGCTGACCAATCATGCAGTGATTACAAAAGGTGGTAAGATAAAGGAATTGGTTCCTCTTTCTTCCTCATTAACGACACAGGCCACTCAGCTGTTTGATAACTGTATTATTGCCCCTGCATTTATTGACTTACAGATTTACGGAGCTTTTGGTAAACTGCTGGCTGTTTATCCAGAAGCAGATTCCTTATTTAAGTTAAAAGAATATTGTGAAAAAGGTGGAGCAGCTTATTGCCTACCCACGGTTGCCACTAATACTTACGAAGTGTTTTATCAATGTATTGATGCGGTAAGGGACTACTGGAAAAAGGGTGGTGAAGGAGTACTTGGTTTACATATTGAAGGACCATGGATAAACCCGGTGAAAAGAGGTGCACATGTAGAAGCATTAATTCATACTCCAACAACTGAACAGGTAAGGGCTTTACTAAATTATGGAAAGGATGTAATTAAAATGATAACCCTTGCTCCGGAAGTTTGCAGCAAAGAAGTGATTGATTTAATTCTCTCCTATGGCATTGTTATTTCTGCAGGGCATAGTAATGCTGATTATGAACAGGCACAGAATGGATTTACCAATGGTATAACAGCGGTTACTCATTTATACAATGCCATGAGTCCGCTGCATCACCGGCAACCCGGTTTGGTTGGTGCCGCCATGGTAAACAACAACGTAATGGCCAGTATCATTCCGGATGGGTATCATGTTGACT
>JBARSW010000597.1:0-1916 GCA_049644925.1 Chitinophagaceae bacterium
CTGGCAAAAAGATCGCCGGCTGTAAGTGTGGATGACAATGCTGAATGGATGCTTTTTATGGAAAGCAGCAGCTACCCATCTGTGGAAGAACTTGCCCGGCCTGAACTTAGGATTGCCGGTCTCCGTATCAATCCTGCAAATTTTGCCCCAAGCCGCCAGAACTTTATCACTAATCTGTACCTGAAAAATATTAATTCGAATAAAGAATATAAAATATCTGGATTGCCTTCTCCACTTTTTGCCGGCAATATCAATTGGAATGGTAATAATAAAAAAATTGCCTTTACACATACTACAGCAAACCGGGTAGATCTTTATGTGATTGATGTGACCTCACAAAAAGCAACGAAAATTAATAAGACAGCATTAAATACAATTACCGGTGGTTTTCTATGGTACGATGATAATAGCTTACTCTATCGCACTGCACTAAAAAACGTCGTAGCAGCACCGGCAAAACCAACAAAACCTTCGGGACCCACCGTACAGGAAAATTATGGCAAAGCCTCTCCCCGTCCAACTTTCCAGGACCTGATAAAAAGCCCTTATGACGAGCAACTTTTTTCATTTTATGCCACCACCCAATTAGTAAAAAACACAAATGGTGTTGAAACAAAAATCGGGCAACCGGCAATTTACAACAGCATCAGGGTATCCCCGGATAAAAAATATTTGATGATCCGAACTCTGAAGAAACCTTTTTCTTACACAGTTCCGGCAGCAGGTTTTCCTTCTATAGTTTCCATTACTGATATGAATGGGAAACTGATAAAACAACTTGCTGATCTTCCCTCAGCAGAAACTGCACCGGGTGGATATGATAATGTACAACTTGTACCCCGTTCATTTGAATGGAGAGATGATGAACCGGCAACAGCTATCTGGTGCTTGGCTCTCGACAGTGGCCTCATTAAAAAACAGGCAACATACCGGGATGCCGTTTATTCACTGACAGCACCTTTTAACAGTGAAGAAAAATTGCTTTTCAAAACAAAAATGCGATACAATGGCACTACGTGGGGCAATGCAAATCTGGCTATCGTGTTAGAAGGATTAAGGAGTAAACAGGTAGTTCAAATGAACCGTTATAACGATGCAACTGGAGAACTGGAAAAACTGATGACAAGAAATACTACCGACGCCTATTCCAGTCCCGGATTCCCGGTTACCAGACCTAACCAGTTTGGTAAAGAAGTTTTGTGGACAATTGATAACGGCAATAAAATATTACTGAACAATCCTACCGGTAGCTCCCCTAAAGGTGATTTACCATTTTTACTTTCATATGATATGCAGATCAAAAAAGCAGACACACTCTGGAGATGCCAGGAAGGTTATTTTGAAAATGTGGTGAAAGTGCTGGATGCAAACAAGCTACAATTACTTACCTCGAAAGAAAGTGAGAAGGATGTGCCCAATTACTGGATTAAAAATTTAAAACTTCGTATTGCCGACAGACAGTTGACAAATTTTACCAATCCCTTTCCACAAATAGAAGGTGTGAGAAAAGAAAAAATAAAGTACAAAAGAGCTGATGGTGTTGATCTAACCGGTGATCTGTATTTACCAAAGGGGTATGATAAAAACCGTGACGGAAAATTACCTGTTTTTATCTGGGCATATCCTGCTGAATATAATTCTGCTGCTGATGCAGCACAGGTGCGGGGAAGCGAACACCGCTTTACTTTTGTGGGAGGTGGTTCACCTGTATTTTATGTAACACAGGGATATGCCGTTCTCAATAATGCCGAAATGCCAATTGTGGCAACAACAAAAGAAGCCAAACCCAATGATAATTTTATTGAACAGCTAACGATGAACGCAGAAGCTGCCATCAATATTCTGGACTCAATGGGAGTTGGTGATAAAAACAGGATAGCCGTTGGTGGTCACAGTTATGGTGCATTTATGACAGC
>JBARSW010000598.1:0-1677 GCA_049644925.1 Chitinophagaceae bacterium
ACCTGGTTCTGGCCATCCTCGCCCTGATCGGGGTGGACTGGCTGAATTGGGGGGCGGAGCAAGTTGCCAAGCCCCAGGTGGTGCAGGCTACTATCATTGATGTTGCGACCCTGAAGGCCCAGGCGGAGCGTTTGGACCAGGCCAAGGACGAGCGGGAGCAAGCCACCCGGGAGGCGGAGCGCCAGGCCGAGGAGATGGCGAGGCTTCAGGCCGGGCAAAAGCACCAGGCCGAGGAGAAACGCCAGGCCGAGGAGACAGCAAGGCTTCAGGCCGAGCAAAAACGTTTAGCCGAGGAAAAGCGCCTGGCCGAGGAAAAGCGCCAAGCCGAGCAGGAGGCCAAGCGCCAGGCCGAGGAGAAACGCCAGGCCGAGCAGGAGGCCAAGCGTCTAGCCGAGGAAAAACGTCTGGCCGAGGAGATGGCTAAGCGCCAGGTGGAGGAGAAACGCCAGGCCGAGGAGACAGCAAGGCTACAGGCCGAGCAAAAACGTTTAGCCGAGGAAAAGCGTCTGGCCGAGGAAAAGCGCCAAGCCGAGCAGGAGGCCAAGCGCCAGGCTGAGGAGAAGCGTCAGGCCGAGGAGAAGCGTCAGGCCGAGGAGAAGCGTCAGGCGGAGCGGGAGGCTAAACGTCAAGCCGAACAATCGCTTGAGGCGGAGGCCCGTCGCCAGGCCGAGGAGGCCGCGCGACTGGCCCAGGAAGAGGAACTGGCCGCAGCGGCCCTGGCGGAGGCGGAAATGGCCGAGCCGGCGGAACCTCTGGCCAGCGATATCCAGTACTACGCCGCCGCCATCCGCAACCGTATCCAGCCCTTCTGGGTTCACCCCCCCGGCAGTCGGCGAGATATTTCCTGCACCGTCGGGGTCCAACTGCTGCCGAGTGGGGACGTGGTGCCCGACAGTGTCCGCATCCTGAGCCCCAGTGGCGATCTGGCCTATGATCGCTCCGTGGTCGCCGCTATCTATAAGGCCTCGCCGCTACCCGTCCCCACGGGCCGCCTGTTCGATGAGTTTCGCGATTTCAAGTTCGTCTTCAAGCCCTAGGGATGATCCCGTCAAGAGATCCGGTAACGACCATGAAAAGACTCTTCCTTCTCTCCCTGCTGCTGGTCGGGCTGGCGAGCCCCGTCCTGGCCGACTTGACCATCGAAATCGTCGGCGGCCAGGAAGGGGCCCAGCCCATCGCCGTGGTCCCCTTCGGTGCCCCCGAGGGCGTGGGCAGGACCATGGAGGACCTGGCCCAGGTGATCGCCGCCGATCTGGCGCGTACCGGCCGCTTTAAGCCCCTGCCACGCCAGGATATGCCGGCTACTCCCCAGACAGTGGAGGCGGTGGATCTGCGGGACTGGCGCGTCATGGCCATGAATAATCTGGTGGTGGGTCAGATCAACCGCCGGCCCGACGGCCTGTACCAGGTGGACTTCGCCCTCATGGATGTTTATAGCGGCGAGCAACTGGCGAATATGAGCTTGCCAAGCAGTCCCACCGAACTGCGCTACACCGCCCACCGGATCGCCGACATCATTTACGAGCGCCTCACCGGCGCCCCCGGTGCCTTCACCAGCCGCCTGGCCTATGTCACCAGCGAGTGGGGGGTGGAGGGCCAGCGGGTGACGCTGCGGGTGGCGGACGCGGACGGCCACAACCCCCAGACCATCGTCTCCTCCAAGGAACCCCTCATGTC
>JBARSW010000599.1:0-9434 GCA_049644925.1 Chitinophagaceae bacterium
TTTACTGAATTTTTGGTGCAACGAAGTTATTCCGATAAATACAATCTTATCAGCAGTGGGTTAGGCCATCATATTTACGAAAGCCGCTGGCTGCATGAAAAAAAGTACATGGATGACAATATTCATGTATGGTACAGAGGTAATGATGGAAAACCGCTGAATAAGTTAAGGTTTTACAGCAGTTGGAATATTGATGCTTTGTATAACCGTTATCTGGTTAACGAGGATAGAAAATTTATTGTTGATTTGTTACCCGATTTACAAGCAGATTATGCTGCGTGGGAAAATGAGAAGAAATTTGATAACGGTTTATTCTGGCAATACGATGTAAGGGATGCTATGGAAGAAACTATCAGTGGTGGTAGAAAAGAAAAGAACCCACGGCCTTCCATTAACGGATATATGTTTGGAAATGCAATGGCGTTGGATAAAATAAACCTGCTGACAGGTAATGGTAGAAAGGGATTTGAATATCGGACGAAAGCAGATTCTATAAAAAATTCGTTACAATCAAAACTTTGGAACAGCAATCATGTTTTCTTTGAAGTAAGAAAAGAAAAAGGGGATACATTGGCCAATGTAAAAGAAGAAATTGGTTTTATTCCGTGGTATTTTAATATGCCGGATAGTAATTACAATATTGCCTGGAAAAGTTTAACAGACACTAAAACTTTCTGTGCACCATTTGGAATAACCACTGCTGACAGAAGCCATCCACAATTTCGTACACACGGATGCTGCAAATGCGAATGGGATGGAGCAGTTTGGCCTTTTGCAACTTCGCAAACGTTAACTGCTATGGCTAATCTTTTAAATAACTACAAACAGGATTATTTAACCGACAGTAATTATTTTGATGTCCTGGAAACTTATGTTGAATCACAGTACTACCGTGGTCGTCCTTACATAGGAGAATATCTGGATGAAAAAACCGGTTATTGGTTAAAAGGTGATGAAGAGAGAAGCCGCTATTACAATCACTCTACTTTTAATGATTTAATTATAACGGGGTTGGTAGGCCTGCGACCTAGAGCTGATAATGTGATTGAAGTGAATCCGCTGCTGCCTGCTAATAAGTGGGATTGGTTTTGTTTGGATAATGTATTGTATCATGGTAAAATAATTACGATAGTTTGGGACAAAACAGGATTGAAATATAAAAAAGGAAAAGGGCTATTGGTTTTTGTTAATGGGAAAAAAGTTGCCTCGTCTGATAAGCTATCAAAACTCACTGGAAAACTTTAAGTATTAATGAAGAAACATTTAATCTATATTATCTTTTTGACTCACTATTCACTATTCACCATTTACCTTTCAGCGCAGCAAACAGAAAAAGTTTATCTCTCTGGTACTGGCAGCAACGATACCAAACAATGGGATTTCTATTGCACTGCTGGTATGAATGCAAACAAGTGGTCAAAAATTGCTGTGCCCAGTTGCTGGGAATTGCAGGGCTTTGGTAAATATGATTATGGCTTTGCAAAAGATAGTTTACGGGGAAAAGAAAAAGGTTTATACAAACATCGCTTTAATGCACCGGCTTCATGGAAAGGAAAAGTCATCAAAATTATTTTTGAAGGAGTGATGACGGATGCGGAAGTGAAAGTAAATGGAAATTTGGCTGGGGAAATTCATCAGGGAGCTTTCTATGCATTTAAATATGACATAACAAAGCTGTTGAAATATGGTAAAGAGAATTTATTGGAAGTTACAGTGGCCAAGAATTCTGCTAATCAATCGGTAAATGAAGCAGAACGCAAAGCAGACTTCTGGATTTTTGGTGGCATTTTTAGGCCGGTGTGGTTAGAAGTATTACCGGAGAATTATATAGAAGGTATTTCTATCAGTGGGGAAGCAAATGGGAATTTTATGGCCACTTTTACTTCCCTTGGAAAAGTGGATAAGGCTACAGTACAAATTTTTAATGCAAATGGGAGCATTTATGGAAATGCGGAAATATCGGATGTAGGTGCTAATAAGAGTATATTTTTCGCTGCCGGAAAATTTAAGACGCCTCAATTATGGACTCCGGAATCTCCTAATTTATATAAGGCAGTTTTTACAATTTATAAAGACGGAAAACCTGTTCATACCGTAGAGCAAAAATTTGGTTTTCGAACAATTGAATTAAAACAACGGGATGGTATTTATGTAAACGGTATGAAGATGAAATTCAAAGGTGTGAACCGTCATTCTTTCCGTCCGGAAACCGGAAGAACTACCAGCAAACAAATTAGTATTGAAGATGTATTGCTGATGAAAGACATGAATATGAATGCGGTTCGTATGAGCCACTATCCACCTGATGACCATTTCCTGGATATGTGTGATTCACTCGGTTTGTTTGTAATGGATGAATTGGCTGGCTGGCATGGCAACTATGATACGAAAACCGGAGAAAAGTTGCTGAAGGAAATGATAGTGCATGATATGAACCATCCATCTATTATTATGTGTGCAAATGGAAATGAAGGAGGACATAATCTGGAACTTGATAAGTATTTTACTCAATTTGATATTCAGCAACGGCCTGTTGTTCATCCCTGGCAATTATATAACGGAGTGGAAACGCAGCATTACCGTGAATACAATTATGGTATAGGCAATTACGAAAATGGAAGAGAGATTGTAATGCCTACCGAATTTTTACATGGGCAATTTGATGGTGGTCATGGTGCAGGGTTGGAAGATTACTGGGAGAAAATGTGGCACAATCCATTAAGTTCAGGTGGTTTTCTCTGGGACTTTGCAGACAATGCCGTGGTGAGAAAAGATTTGAATGATTCACTTGATACAGATAAGCACCGTGCTGCAGATGGAATACTTGGGCCGCATATGGAAAAAGAAGGAAGTTACTATGCAATAAAAGAAATATGGAGCCCTGTTCACTTTGAACGAAAAGAAATTACGAATGCATTTGATGGCAAACTAAATCTTGAAAATCGATATCATTTCACCAACCTCAATCAATGCAGTTTCAGCTGGAAGTTGAAACGGTATGAAATACGGAATCAAAAAGAAACAGAAGGAGTTGCAAAATCACCCGATATAAAACCCAACGAGAAGGGAGTTTTGCAATTAGTATTACCTGCAGATTGGAATAATTATGATGTACTGTATGTAACTGTGAAGGATAAATATCAAAGGGAATTGTTTACCTGGAGTTTTCCTATCAGTGGCCCTTCAAAAACCGGTGTACGGATGATTGTAAAGGAAGGCGATGCAAAAATATATGTGCCGGTTGCCGATACTTCATTGATTTGTGTGAATGTAAAAGATGTTTCGCTGGTATTTAATGAACTCAATGGTAAACTTATTTCTGTTAAGAATAAAAATGGAACCTTGCCATTAAATACTGGTCCAGTGCTGGAAGACGGATTGAACAATTTTAAGGGTATTAAGAAATACTGGCAGGATGATACATATATCATTGAATCAACTTATGATAAGAAAGAAAGTTATAACACCTTAAAATGGACAATTTATCCATCAGGATGGGTACAAATGGAAGTGAATTATTTTCCTGGTAATTATTTCACCAATTTCGCCGGTGTTAATTTTTCTTTACCTGAAGATCAGATCAAATCGGTTACGTATATGGGCTTTGGCCCTTACCGTGTGTGGAAGAACCGGATGAAAGGAAATTCGTTTGGCGTTTGGAATAAAACCTGCAACTCAACAGAAACTGGTGAATTCCCATGGATCTATCCTGAGTTCAAAGGTTATTACTCCAATTTTTATGGCGGATATTTTTTTACAAAGAATAATCAGTTTACAGTGGTATCAGAAACAGAAGATTTATTTCTGCGTTTGTATACCCCTGCCTGGAAAACTGATCAATGGCATAATTATGAACCGCTGTTTCCTACGGGAGATATTTCATTTATGCAAGGGATCAGCAGCATCGGCAGTAAAACACAACGCAACGAAACAACCGGGCCAATGGGGCAGAAGAATATTTTTTACGATTATGAAAAAGATCCTGCCCGGGCATTGAAAATAGTAGTGTACTTTAACTTCTCAGCAGAATAATACAATGAAACAAATTACTTTTATCGCAACAATTGTCTCACTTCTCCTGCTTAAGCAAATCAGCGCACAGGTAACTGTAACCAATCTCCGATGTGAAATGCTGCAAAACCCATTGGGCATAGATGTACAGACGCCACGATTAAGTTGGCAATTGGAAAGCAGGCAACGAAATGTGGTGCAGCAATCGTACCAGATTATTGTAAGCAGCAGTTTGCAAAAATTGCAATCAAATGTTGGCGATGTGTGGAACTCAGGTGTAATTACTTCATCGCAGTCTGCACAGGTACAGTATGCCGGTAAAACATTGGAATCAGCCACTACCTATTACTGGAAGGTAAAATCAGTTACCAATAAAGGGACAGACAATAAGTCATCAGCTTATTTCTCAACAGGATTATTAAACCAAAGCGACCCGATAGCTATCGGGTGGAAAGCCAAATGGATTGGCTATGATAAAGCTTCTGCATGGGATAGTATTACCCAATGGTCAAGATTATCTGCAAGGTATTTAAGAAAAGAATTTCAAAATGCTGCTGCTGTTAAAAGAGCCACGGTTTACATTTCCGGTTTGGGAATGTATGAGCTATATATCAATGGTAAGAAGATTGGCGACCAGGTGTTGGCACCAAACCCAACAGATTACCGTAAATCTTATTTCTACAATACACATGATGTTACTCCACAGATTAAAAGTGGCAAGAATGCAATTGCAACTGTATTGGGCAACGGCCGTTTTTTTACCATGCGGCAGAATTACAAAACGCAAAAGCATAATACATTCGGCTATCCTAAATTATTGCTGCAATTGGAAATTGAATATGTTAATGGAAGTAAAAAAACAGTGGTGAGTGATGAAAGCTGGAAACTATATGTGGATGGCCCGATTAGAACCAATAATGAGTATGATGGCGAAGAGTATGATGCCACTAAGGAATTTAATGGGTGGAACAATGTTGGATTTAATGACAGCAAATGGATACAGCCGGAATTAGTTGCAGCACCCACTGGCAATTTAATAGCGCAGATGAGTGAACCAATGAAAGTGATGCAGACTATTAAACCTGTTTCTATCAAAAAATTAATCAGCGGTAATTATATTATTGACATGGGTCAAAATTTTGCCGGGTGGATAAAACTTAAAAACATTACTGGTAAAAAAGGAGATAAGATATCACTACGCTTTGCTGAAAGTTTACAACCTAATGGCGAATTATTTGTTGCTAATCTGAGAGATGCAAAGGTTACAGATATTTATACATTTGGTAATACCCCTTTAGGAAATAGAGGCTGGGAACCTTCATTCGTCTATCATGGTTTCCGTTTTGTAGAAGTAAGCGGCTTCCCCGGCACACTTACGCTGAATAATTTTGAAGGTAAATTAGTCTATGATGCATTGGAAACAACCGGTTCGTTCCTGTCATCCAACGCAACACTGAATGCTGTTTATAAAAATGCATGGTGGGGCATTGCGTCTAATTATAAAGGAATACCGGTTGATTGTCCGCAACGTAATGAACGGCAGCCATGGTTGGGCGATAGAGTGATTGGTGCCATGGGGGAGAGTTATTTGTTTGACAATGCAAAGCTCTATGCAAAATGGATGGATGATATTCAGCAATCGCAAACTAAAGAAGGTTCCATACCGGATGTAGCTCCTGCCTTCTGGAATTATTATTCGGATGATGTAACATGGCCTGCAGCTTTTATAACTATCAGCAATCATTTATACAACCAGTTTGGCGATATCAAAACTATTCAGAAAAATTATTCGTCGATGAAAAAATGGATGTGGTATATGCGGGATAAGTTTTTGGTGAATAATATAATGACAAGAGATAAGTATGGCGATTGGTGTGTGCCACCGGAAAATTTAGAACTCATTCATGCAAAAGATAGCAGTAGGTTGACCGATGGTAAATTAATTGCTTCAGCATATTATTACAAATTGCTTTCTTATATGCAACGGTTTGCAAAACTAACCGGTAACGAAGCAGATATAAAAGAATACGAAACTTTGGCAGAGAAAATGAGAACTGCATTTCAGGAGAAATTTTATAATGTTGGTAAATTCAGCTATTCAAATAATACAGTTACTGCTAACTTGTTGCCTTTGTATTTTGGTATTTGTCCGGATTCATTAAAAGAAAAGGTGTTCGCCAATATCTACTCTAAAATCCGCATTGAAAGTAAAGGCCATATAAATACAGGATTAATTGGCACACAATACTTATTCCGTGGTTTATCAGAATATGGGCAGAATGAGCTGGCTTATACGTTGGCTTCAAACAACACTTATCCCAGTTATGGCTATATGGTTGCTAATGGAGCTACCACTATTTGGGAATTATGGAATGGCAATACTGCTAACCCCGGCATGAACAGCCAGAACCATGTAATGATGCTGGGTGATTTGTTGATATGGTACTATGAAAATCTGGCAGGTATAAGAACAGATAAATCAGATGTTGGTTTCAAAAAAATTATTATGAAGCCGTCTATTCCAGCCGGGCTGGATTTTGTAAAAGCATCATATAAAAGTTTACACGGACTTATTAAAAGCGAATGGAAAAACGGTATTTCCACATTTGAATGGAATATTACAATACCTGCTAACACCACAGCAACTGTTCATATACCTGCTGGTAGTGCAGAAGAAATTACAGAAAGCGGAAAATCAATAGCTGGTAATGCCGACGTTAAGTTTATTAAAATGGATAAAGGGGCTGCCGTGTTTGAAATTGCATCCGGATCCTATTCATTTGTGCGAAATAAAAAATGGAAGAAAGGCATTGTAAAAGATGAATTCATTTTTGAACGGGCTTCTTTTCCTGAAAGTCATGCCGCAACAATTGCCGAAACACCTGAAGGTTTAGTTGCTGCCTGGTTTGGCGGAACAAAAGAAGGAAATAAAGATGTTTGTATCTGGACCAGTCATTATAAAAACAACCAATGGACAGCACCAGTTAATGTTGCTGACGGCATAATGAATGATACTTTGCGTTACCCTTGTTACAATCCGGTATTGTTTTATGCACCCAACGGAGAGTTGTTATTATTTTATAAAATTGGCCCTAACGTAGCCGGCTGGACAGGCTGGATGAAACGAAGTAATGACAATGGAAAAACATGGAGTGCAAGAGAAGCATTACCTGAAGGGTTTTTGGGTCCGATTAAAAATAAGCCAGAATTAATTAACGGAGTATTGCTTTGTCCCAGCAGTACCGAAAAAGGTGGTTGGAAAGCACATATTGAAATTACTACCGACAATGGCCGTACATGGACAAAAAGTGCAGACATTAATGATGGTACAATTATGCAAGCAATACAACCTAGTATTTTAAAACATAGAGATGGCCGCCTGCAAATACTTTGCCGAAGTCGCAACCATACTATTAACGAAAGCTGGAGCAGTGACAATGGAAAGACATGGAGTGCAATGAAAGCATCTGCTTTGCCCAATAATAATTCAGGTACAGATGCGGTGACATTGAAAGATGGAAGACATTTGTTGGTGTATAATCACACATTGCCCAACGAAAGCTGGGTAAAAGGCAAGGGCCCCCGTACACCGTTGAATGCAGCCGTAAGTAATGATGGTGTTAAATGGTTTGCTGCTACCGTGCTGGAAGATTCACCTATCAGTCAGTATTCTTATCCGTCAGTAATTCAAACAAAAGACGGCTTGGTACATATTGTTTACACCTGGAGAAGAGAACGGATTAAACATGTGGTGATTGACCCATCGAAATTAGAATTGAAAGAAATAGTGAATCAGAAATGGCCGGGTGTGGTGAGTGAGGCGGGAAAAACGTCAGATGACTGAAGGTGAAAGGTGAAAGGTGAAAGGATTTTCAGCGTTGCAAGATATGCTGATTACTCCGATGGGATTCAATTTGAATAGCTCCGGGTGAAACCTGGAAAAAAAAATGAAATGGGATAGCCGAACCCTGAAGGGGTTCAATGTTTGACAAATAGTAGTACAGCTGTTGAACGGAGCGTCGCAACGATATTCAATCAGGGTACCAATGCTTGTAACAAAATATTTTAAACGATTGTAACAACATGCATGAATAATCTTCCATTAATTGATATCGCCGTTATCATAATCTACATGCTGGCTATGTTGTGGATTGGTTTTTATTTTTCAAAGAAGAATAAAAGCAGCGAACAATTTACTACTGCTGTTGGAAAAATTCCGGGTTGGGCCATTGGTATTTCCATCTTTGCTACATTTTTAAGCAGCAATACTTTTTTAGGCGTAACTGGTAAAGCATATGGCAGCAACTGGAATGCATTTGTATTTAGTTTATCAATGCCGCTGGCTGCATGGGTAGCGGCAAAATATTTTGTCCCTTTCTACCGGCAAGGTGGTGAGTTATCTGCTTACACACACCTGGAAAAAAGATTCGGTCCCTGGGCAAGAACATATGCAGTAATTTGTTTTTTACTGACACAGGTTGCAAGAATGGGTTCTATCTTTTTTGGTATTGCATTAAGCCTGCAGGCACTTACAGGATTTAGTATGCAATCCATAATTCTTGTAATAGGAATTTGCATTATTATTTATACCGTAATGGGTGGCATGGAAGCCATCATCTGGACGGATGTGGTGCAGGGAATTATTCTTACACTGGGAGCACTGCTTATTTTATTTTTTATAATTAAAGATATGCCTGGCGGAGTAAATGCAATTACAGAAATTGGAACGGCGAATAATAAGTTCAGTCTTGGTGGTTTTTCATTCGATTTTACTTCAGCTACCTTTTGGGTAATATTATTATATGGTTTTTTCATCAACTTGAATAATTTTGGTATGGACCAGAATTATATTCAACGATATCATACTGCCACCACTGAAAAGAAGGCTGCAAAATCAATCTGGCTTTCGGTTTATCTGTATGTGCCTATTTCTTTTTTATTTTTTATTATGGGTGCATCATTGTTTGCTTATTATAATGTACACCCTGATATGGCCAATGTTGTTAAGTTGCAGGCAGCCATTGAACAATTAGGCAGCAGTGCAACGGCTGAACAATTAAACAACGCAATCAGCCAGATGAAAGCAAGTGATTATGGCGATAAAGTGCTTCCTCATTTTATGGTGTCAAAAATTCCGACAGGGTTAGTCGG
Source organism: Chitinophagaceae bacterium (assembly GCA_049644925.1). GTDB lineage: Bacteria > Bacteroidota > Bacteroidia > Chitinophagales > Chitinophagaceae > JJ008. The sequence goes on from JBARSW010000599.1 coordinate 9,163, forward strand.
GTTGGTTATCGCAGCAATACTTTCTGCTGCCATGAGCACTATCAGTTCTTGTATGAATGCTTCAGCTACCGTATTTACGGTTGATATTTATAAAAAGTATTTCAAGAAGGATTTGAGTGATAAAAAAATGCTGGTTACACTGTATACTGGCACTGCTGTCTTTGGCGCAGTAGGGTTAGTGGCAGGACTGGCAATGATTGGCAGTAAAAGTATTCTGGATTTGTGGTGGGAGCTCTCCGGCATTTTTGCCGGCGGAATGCTGGGTTTGTTTT
>JBARSW010000600.1:0-7744 GCA_049644925.1 Chitinophagaceae bacterium
GGTTGATATAATTAACCATATCCATTATTTTAAATCCGTATTCTGGTACGTAATAACTCTCCTCGTCATACAGGCAATAAGTTTCAACAAGATTCCTGGCATGTTCAGGTAATTTTTCAACTTCAATCAGGGGGAGCTTTATCCATTTTGCTTCATGTTTGGAAAAAATATCCTGGCATCCTTTTGGGATGTCCCGAATGGCAAAAACACCAATACCATGTATCGGTGAAGGCTTCAGCATTACATAAATTTCATGCTGAAGTTCATTTAAAATTGCCTTCTTGTTCATTATATAGGATGAGAGGTAGATTAGCTGCCCCGCTGAGAACCGGTGTTAGCCTGTTTACTTACAAAGCCTCCGGAAGCTTTGGGCTTTTGAATGAATTTTGAACCCTGGGCACCGGCAGTGCCAGATTTTTTATTGTCTTTTTTCTTCCCTTTCTTATTATTCTGATTAAGTAATGACATGGGTATTAATTTTTATAAAGTTAATAAAATTTTTTGCCCTATGTAAATAAAAATGAAACGGTAATACAAAAAGTATTTTATTGAATAATTATTGACAGGGATTATTTGAAAATAATACTGTTTAATATTTTCAAAGCAGTTTGTATGGAGACGGTGTTGCTGACAAGAGAAGTATAGGTGGCAGTAAAAAGTCTTCCTTCAGAAAAACAAAACCGTTGGGTAATTTTTACTTTCAGGTCGCTGTTTTTTGGCTGCCCTGTATAAATAAGCTCACAGGCATCATTATTATTCCACTTAAAATAGCGTTCTGTTGTTTTCGCAAAATTGTCAATAGTATTTGTCAATTCGTTCAACACAGCAGGTATAACATCGTTTATCTTAATTTCTGTACCGTATGCTGCATTTCTTGTCATACTAATATTCACATTTTCAAAGAAAGCGTCTTTATCATTTTCAGCGGGAGATGTAAAGAATACTCTTTTGTTTTCTTTAATTTTATTTGTCCAGGTAGATGGGTATTGGGCAGTAAATGCAATCGAGGTGTCACTGAATAATTTCCATTCCTGCGCAGAAGTAGCCAGGGAGAAGAATGCCATTATAGTTAAAAGGAAAAGTCGGTTCATTGCTTGATATTTAAGTAAAAGTAGGGTTTTCCGATAACCCAATTTTTGAATCTTTATTTATTTAATAGAATAGAAACCAGGTTGAAAAGGTTGCATGAATAATTATTATAAAATAACTTAGAAAATTAGATACAAAAAATGACAAGTATTACAAATCTGGTTGATCATTATAATTTATTGCCTCATCCCGAGGGTGGATATTTTGCTCAAACCTATTGCAGTACTGATATAATAGGAGGCGAATGTTTGCCTGATCGGTTTTCCGGTAACCGGCCAATTTCAACGGCAATTTATTTTTTATTGGGCAAAGGTGATTTTTCTGCATTTCACAGAATTAAAAGTGATGAGTGCTGGCATTTTTATGCAGGGCATACTTTGATGATATATGTTATTCAACCGGATTGTTCGATGACTATTACCCAGTTGGGAAGTAATATTTTGGAAGGAGAAGTTTTTCAATATGTTATACCCGCAGGCTGTTGGTTCGCCAGTGAACCGGGGCCTGATTCAGATTATTCATTTGTTGGATGCACCGTAACACCAGGATTTGACTACGAAGATTTTGAATTGGCAAGTTCAAAGTATCTTTCCAAAAAATATCCTCAACATGAAGCTATCATTCAACGGCTTTGCAGGATATAAAATGTTCCTTTTTTATTTCTCGGGAACTGGAATAGCCACAAGAGGTATTTTTGCATGATAGGACATTTTTTTTGTAAGGCTCCTGTTAAAAATAGAAGAGGTAAAACTTCTTTTATGGGTTAGCATTGCCAGCATATCTATTTTATTATTATCTATATATTCATTCAATGTTTCATGAAAACGTTGCCCGCCCAGGTGATGAGCCTCAATGGTAATATCAGGATATTTATCTCTTAATAGATTCCTGATGGTGAGGATTTTTTCCATATGCTTGTAATGCTCTTTATTGACAATATCCTCTTCATTGGAGAAAATTGCAATCTGGACCTGGGTATGAAAAAGCCGGGCCAGGTGAAAAACAGGATGAACTAAATCATTTGCCTCTTCAATATGATTGATTGTCAGTAATATTTTTTTAGGTTCACTCCAGTCGTATTCTATTGGTATTGTAATAACAGGTATTTTGCTTTTGCCAATAATATAAGCAGTCTTGCTTCCAAATATTTTTTCTTTCAACCCTGTAATTCCCATTGTTCCCATCACAATCAAACTTGCTTTAAACTCATCAGCAGCATCTAAAACAGTATCATGTACAGTGCCACTATATAACTGAATATTTACCGGTATTTTCTCAGTTTCTTCAATACTCTTTTTTAAAAGGCTGAGTTTGTCATGAGCTTCATCGGTAATCGAATTATTAAACTCAGTTTTGAGTTCATTTTTATCTCTGAAGGATGAATCAACCAGGCTGCAGGCATGCACCAGTAAAATAGTGCCTTTGTTCAATTTTGCTATTTGTACAGCATAATCAAGCGCCTTACCGGCAGTAGGTGAGAAATCTGTGGGGACTAAAATTTTTGTCATAACAAGTAAATTTAGTAATTGCAATATGAGTTTTTTTTACAAGAATTAGATTGACAAAACTCAACATGACTCCTGATTTTGTAAAAGGTCTCTTATAGCGACTCCGGATTTTTAATCAATAGATTATCTAATTAGCTACAGGTTATGCAACTGTGTAATTCTGTATCTTTATGGCTTATAATAAATGAGTTATGTCAGACGAAAAGTCACTTAATTTCTTGGAAGAAATAATTGAAACCGATTTAGAAAACGGCAGGTATAAGAGTATTGTAACCCGTTTTCCACCAGAACCGAATGGATATTTACACATCGGGCATGCTTCCAGTATTTGCCTGAATTTTGGGTTAACAAAAAAATATCCAGGTTATACAAATCTCAGATTTGATGATACCAACCCGGTAACGGAAGAAACGGAATATGTCGATAGTATCAAGGAGGATATAAAATGGCTGGGTTTTGAGTGGAAGCATGAACGCTATGCCAGTGATTATTTTGATCAATTGTTTGAATTTGCTTTAAAACTTATTGATGAAGGACTGGCCTATGTAGATGATAGTACATCTGAAGAAATGGCAATGATGAAAGGTACACCTACAGAGCCCGGAAGTAACAGTCCTTTTCGTAGCAGGACAATTGCAGAAAACAGGGATTTATTTGTACGTATGAAGAATGGCGAGTTTCCGGATGGAAGCCGGACACTAAGGGCAAAAATTGACATGGCGCATATTAATATGCTGATGAGGGATCCTATTCTTTATCGTATAAAACATGCTCATCATCACCGCACAGGAGATAAGTGGTGTATTTATCCCATGTATGATTTTGCACACGGACAGAGTGATTCAATAGAAGAGATTACCCATTCTATTTGTACCATGGAGTTTATCCCTCATCGGGAGCTTTATGATTGGTTGATTGAAAAGTTGGGAATATACCCATCACACCAATATGAATTTGCCAGAAGAAATATTAATTATACTGTTACCAGTAAAAGAAAACTACTGCAATTGGTAAATGAAAATCATGTTAGTGGATGGGATGACCCACGGATGCCAACAATCAGTGGTTTTCGTCGCCGTGGTTATACTCCAGAAAGCATAAGGGAATTTTGCGACAGGATTGGAGTGGCTAAAAGAGAAAATATGGTAGATGTTGGTTTGCTGGAATTTTGTGTAAGGGAACATTTAAACAGAATTGCATTAAGAAGAATGGTTGTTTTTGATCCTGTGAAAGTAGTAATAACAAATTTTTCTGGTGATACTGAAAATGTTTTTAGTGAAAACAATCCGGAAGATGAAAATGGTGGTTCAAGGGAAATACCATTTAGTGCTGAATTGTATATTGAAAGAGATGATTTCATGGAAGTGCCGTCTAAAAAATATTTCAGATTAGCACCGGGGCAGATGGTAAGATTAAAAAGTGCCTATATCATCCTGTGTGAGAATGTTATTAAAGATAAATCGGGAAATATAGCTGAACTTCAATGCACTTACATACCGGAAAGTAAAAGTGGAAATGATACTTCTGCTATAAAAGTGAAAGGCACACTGCATTGGGTAAATGCAGCCGATGCATTGGAAATTGAAGTAAGAGAATATGACAGACTGTTCAGAGTGGAAGATGCCAGCAGCGAAGAAGGTGATTTTAAAGATTATATCAACCCGCATAGTCTGAAAGTAGTAAAAGGATTTGCCGAACCTTCATTGAAGAATGCAACCCTGACAGATCATTTTCAATTTATCAGAAAAGGGTATTATTGTCTTGATAGAGACTCAGAAACGGGAAAATTAATTTTTAACCGGACTGTTTCTTTGAAAGATGCATGGGCAAAAGAATCGAAGAATCTAACATAGTCCCACGGGTTTAAAAAGCTGTAAAGCATCTAACGGGTGGTTTCATGGTTATTCATATAATAACCGGAAATTCATTTTAAAAGATATTGTTATCCATTTCAAACTTATTTTCTACAAGTTTATAAGATTATTTCTTTGAGATTCTTTTAAATCTTAAATTTATAGCAAGTTTAATCTTGCCTTTTGTTAGCTTCCTTTCTTCTTTTTCGAAAACAACCAAAACCATTTTTATGAGAAAAGCTTTATGCAATTTTTCATCCAACCAAAAAATTGTAACACCAAACAGTACATTAAAATTAATTTCAATCCTTTTTTTAATATTCATTTTTGGTAATCACGCCAAAGGACAGGTTATCCAAAAGAATCCCAATATTGTAGTTGGGGAACTAATCAGAGTTGTTCCATCACTTAAAGATTTAAAAAGAGATACTTCTACTGTAAAGTCTGAAATAGACAGAGCCGCAAGAAGCAAAAGACTCAGGGAAACGAAAGATAAAATTAATCCCTTTGACTTAGGAACTAATGCTGCAGGAGACCCTGTTGTTCAAAGAAGTCTTATTTCGGCTAAAGGAAATACCAATAATCCAAACTCCCCAGATCCTCCCGGTGGTGGAAGTGCGATGCTGAATTTTGATGGCTCAGGTTATGCCGGTATTACCCCTGCTGACCCTAGTTTGTGTGCTGGTCCAAACCATGTTATTCAAATGACCAATAATAGTTCAAGTTCTACGGTTAGAATTTATAACCGAAATGGGGTGCTGCTTGTACCCGCAGTTAATATGTCAGTTATTGCCGGATCTATTTATACAGGTGATGGCGACCCGGTTCCTTTATATGACCAGTTTTCAAACAGGTTTATGATTACTGAGTTTGGAGAACCATTGGGCGGAAGTTCATTTATTAATACTTTGATAGTTGCTGTCTCTCAAACTTCTGATCCAACAGGTGGCTGGTTTGTTTACCGTTTTGTTGATAATACTTTCTTTGTTGACTATCCTCATTGGGGTGTTTGGCCTAATGTATTATATGCTACATCAAATGATTTTAATACTGGTGCTACTACTTACCTTGGATCTTCCGTTTATGCATTCAATAAAGTGAAGATGTTAGCTGGTGATCCAACTGCTGAAGTACAGCGTTTTAGGTTAACTAATTCAGATAATAAGTTCATTTCAATAGCACCTGTCAGTATCAGTGGGCCTACTCCTCCTTCAGTTGGTTCACCAGGTATATTTGTATATTATAATGATGATAATTTTACTGCTTCTCCAACGGATGTTGACAGTATTTGCATTCTTAATATGCAACCCGATTTTGCAACACCTGCCAACACAACACTTTCTTTATTACAACAAATTGTTGTAGCTCCATTCAAATCTAGGGTTTGTGGTAATTCCCGGGCCTGTGTTCCTGGTGGTTCTGCTTATGATGCTATCAGTGACAGGATTATGAACCGTGTTTATTTTAGAAAATTTGGTTCTTCTGAATCATTGGTTTTAAACCATACTGTTGATGCTAATTACCCTACAACGCCTACAAAAGCAGGGTTGCGATGGTATGAATTCACCCGTACAACCGGTACGTGGAGTATTAACCAGCAGTCAACTTTTTCACCTGATGCTGATGGACGTTTTATGGGGACAATCAATATTAATAGTAATGGTCAGATTGCATTGGCCTATAACCATAGTGGCACAGGAAAATTTGCTTCGATTTATTTTGCAGGTCGCCAGGCTGGAGATGCACTCGGTACACTTACAATTGGTGATCAATTAATACGAACCGGAACTGCTTATGGTACTTTTCAGAACCGTTGGGGTGACTATAATGATTTAGCAGCTGATGTTAATAATGACTCCCTTTTTTGGACAACTGCCATGTATGGTAATGCAGCTTCAGCATGGGCCACCCGAATAGCATCTTTTAAATTGCTACCATGTGTAGGTCCTCAGGTACTCACTAATCCAACAGATGTAACTATTTGTGTGGGAGGTAATGCTTCTTATTCTACTTCTGCAACAAATGGGACAATTTCTTATAAATGGGAAATTAGTACTGATGGTGGTAATACATTCACACCACTTTCTGATGGTGGTGTTTATTCAAATACTTCTACAAGTACCCTTAATATCACTAATGCAACTGCTGGTTTAGATGCAAATTATTACCGATGTAATATTTCTAATGCTTGTACAAACACAACATATTCAACTCCCGGCAGACTGAATGTGGTTTCAAAAGTGATCGTTAGTCCAGCTATCCCAAATGTTGCTTGTCCGGGGACTATACAACAACTCACAATCACTTTTGGTGGTAATCCCGGCCCTGTAGGTGGAACAGGCATCTGGTCTCCAACAACAGATTTGTATACAAATGCTGCAGCTACTACTCCTTATACCGGAACAGCTGTTAATACTATTTATTGTAAACCAACTGCGAACATAACTTATACAATTACATCAACTGGTGCCTGTGCTCCAACACCAGGAACTGTAACTGTAAATACATTACCGGCTCCAACAGTGGCTGCGCCAACTGTAACTCAACCAGCCTGCCCATCTCCGGCAACAGGTACCATTGTAGTAAATGCTACCGGCTCTGGAACCTTAGAATATAATCTGAACTATGGAACCTGGCAAACCTCAAACACTTTTTCAAGTCTGGTCCCTGGTAGTTATACTATAAATGTCAGGTCACAAAGTTCACCTGTATGTGTTGCAACGTGGAGCGGAAATCCTATTGTGATAAATGCTGCAAATACATCAACTACAACAATTAGTTATACAGGTCCTGCTGTTGCTATCCCCGATAATAATGCAGCTGGTGTAAATATTACATTACCTGCAAGTGGATTTACCGGAAATATTCTTGATGTTAATTTCCGCTTAGATGCGGCTTCTGGTGGGGGATGCGATGTTACAATTGGTAATGTGAATGCATCTGTTGACCACACATTCCTAGGAGACCTGAGCTTTAAACTAACTTCACCAGGGGGTACAACGATCCCCCTTATTACACGGCGAGGTAGTTCAGGTGATAATTATTGTACCGTACTACTTGATGATGATGGTGGTTACCCTGCAACTTCATCTATTCCAACTACCGGTGCAGTTTCTGGTAATTTTGCTCCAGAAAGTCCACTTTCAGGTTTCGATGGGCAAACAGCCAATGGTAACTGGGTGCTTAATGTAAGTGATAATGCAAGTACTGATATTGGCAACTTAAGAAGGTTTTCAATAATAATTACAACAGGTAGTCCATGCCCAACCTCAAATCCTACAGTTACCATAGACC
>JBARSW010000601.1:0-1753 GCA_049644925.1 Chitinophagaceae bacterium
ACACTCCTTTTACAAAACTGGATGTGTACATAGAACCATCAGAGGTAACAGCCAGGTAATACAATTCCTGCGGACTCAATTCCTGTATATTCCGGAAACGTATATCCTGATTTCTTTCGGTATGTAAACCATTAATGACATTGACAAAACTTTCTGCTGCCTTTTTCTTCAACCTTTCCGTTAGTAATGCAAATTCAAAGGCGGTGTCTTTTTTCTGTGCTCTTTCCGCATAGTCAATCTGTGTTTTCACCAAAAGTCTATAATACAGCACAGAATCATTTTTTGCTGAATCTATTTGCTGATAAGTTAACCTGCCATTAATAATATTATCCAGGAAACAGAAATATTGCTGCCCATCTTTGGTACGGGCCATTTTCACAATGGTTTTTATAAACTCATCGTCAGTAATATTGCGGATGGTGAAACCCAGGTTATTATTTGCCTGGGAGTAATCATATAACTGTTTCGGATACTTTTTTGCCACTGTTCTTACCAGGCTATCTGCAAAAGGCATATTCGGGTTATCCCTGAGTATCGAAAATATTTTACCAGGATAAAGATTACAGTATTTCAGTATTACTGTTTGTTTTCCGGCCAGGTACCCAGGATTTTTAATAAAAGTTGAATTGTCGGCATTTATTACTGTGTAGGCCGCTTCATAAGAAAGGCCTTTAATAATCCCATCAATGGGCAATCCTTTTTTATCCAGGTGATAGCATTTTTCATATGCCGTTAATATATCCGGCAGTATCAACGGGTTAACTTTTTTGCTCCTGATATTTGAAACAAAAAACCGGATTAAATATTCCAATCCCCGCAGGTATTTCTTTTTTACCTGGTCATTCAGTAAAGTGTCCGTTTCAATCACACATTGAAGGGCATCTATCCTGCTGGTTGCAGATTGATTAAGGAGAAAATTTATCTCTTCATTGGCCGAGGGGGTAAACTGTTTATCAGCTTTACCATCTGCTTTAAAAAGGCTTATTTGCTGGTTGTCCACAAAGTCATGAAAAAGCTCCCGGTTTTTTGGGGGTTTGCATGGCTGGGCCTTTGCGGAACCTGGTGTAATATTAAGCTGACCCGGGGATGAATACCACAACACCGTAAAAAAACTAAATAGAATAAGGTATTTTGTCATCATTATCATAAGGATTTGAGGTTCAAAGGTAACAAGCCTGCCCCATATGGTTGTTTTTGCATGATTGTTATTGATACAGACGGTTTTAGCAGCCAAAACGCTGTCTGCGACCTATCCTTATTTTTTAACTTGCCGCTGATGCCTGAATATAAATATTAAGTTATCATTAAGTCTGTGTAAACAAGTACCTCTAAATTTCGAAGCCTGCTAAATTCAGGTTAGGTTTGCGCAAACATTTTCCTGATGGATACAAAAGGCCGGAAAGTATTAATAGCAGATGACGAACCGGACATCCTAGAGATATTGAAATACAACCTTTCTAATGAAGGGTACGAAGTAATTACTGCCAAAGACGGGGATGAAGCATTGGAAAAAGCCCGCCGCACCCAGCCCGACCTGATAGTGCTGGACGTAATGATGCCTAAGAAAACCGGTGTGGAAGTTTGCGAAATTCTCCGGGCACAGTCCGCTTTTAAAGATACATTGATCATTTTTTTAACAGCCGTCAATGATGAAGGCACACAGATAAAAGGATTAGAAACCGGTGCTGATGATTATGTAAGCAAGCCCATAAGCCCAAAAGTTTTCCTGAGCCGGGTAAATGCCCTCTTTCGC
>JBARSW010000602.1:0-4641 GCA_049644925.1 Chitinophagaceae bacterium
ATATTTCGCTTACATATGATCTGCCTGCTAACCTTATTAAAAAGGCAAGTATGAAAAACTGCCAGGTTAATGTACAGGTACTCAATCCGTTCATTTTTGGCGGAGATATCGTAAAGATGGGACTTAATCCTGACGATGAAACTAACTGGGCTGCAGAATCACTTTCCAGTAGTAACTCTACAGCACCTTTGGGTGGTGTGAACAATAATACAATTCTTCAGCAAAGTGTTGTAGTTGGTATCAGGATAGGGTTCTAAAAATTTTGGACTTTTTAAAATTTATATATGAAAAAGTATATTTTGATTTTGTCATTAATCCTTTCACTTCCATTTATTTCCTGCAAAAAATTTTTGGAAGAAAAACAAGTTAGTACGCTAACGCAGGATTATTACAATAGCGAAGGCGGCCTGGAATCGCTTGTTAATGGATTATATGTATATGCACGGGTAAAACATGAGTGGGATGCTAATGGAGCCCGGTTGATTGAACCGGAGACAGATGCGTATATGCATAGTCCTGCAGCCAGTGCACAAATGAGTTCCGGCTATTATGGTTCCGATGTAAGTACCATGGCAGGTAATGTTGCCAATTATATTGGCGGAGCTAATTCAACATATGCCGCTATGGGAGCCTACCCTCACATTAACAACTGTAATATTGCGTTGGATATAATAGATAACCTGAAACCAGGTAAGTTTGGTTCCGATGCCACATTCAATAAAACACGGAGAGCCGAAGTTCTATTCTTACGTTCCTGGGCCTATTACCTTATTTCAAATCAATTAGGAGATGTACCCCTTTTACTAAGCCCCAAAAGAGAGGATAACGGAGTTTATTTTTATCCAAAAGCAAAACTGGAAGATGTATTTACGCAGATTATAGCTGATATGCGTTATGCCTATGAAAATCTGCCACTAAATACAGACAGGGGCCGGGCTTCAAAATTGGCTGCAGGTCACTTTCTTGCAAAGCTTTACCTGAACAGAGCACAGGCTGCAGGTTTTCAAAGCAGCAGCGAGCAGCACCTTAAGATGTTATATAAAGGTAATGTGGCCACTGATCTTGATTCTGTAATATCTATTGCAACAGAGGTTATCACTGCTGCCGGTGGAGTAGCCGGGCTTGCTCCTGATTATTTTACCTTATTCGATTCCAGAACCTCAGAATCTGCGCCACATAAAGAAGTATTATGGGCGGCGCAATTTGATATAAACCTGACAATGAACGGACGTTTTGGAGGCAACCGTTCCTGCAATTATCATACAGGTGATTACACAAACCAGACAGGTGTTACCCGTGCTATGGCATACGGCCGTCCTTTTGGCTCCTTTAAACCTACCGACTTTGCTTATGATAATTTCCGTGACAAAGTTTATGATTCCCGTTACTACAAAACATTTCAATACGAGTATATTAGCAATATGCCAAATGCTACCAGTACTTCATACACATGGTCTGCCGCTGCAGCCGCCTGGTGGAATTTAAATAAACCAGCCGGACAAGCTGCTGTTACTTCAGGTAGTAAGAGGATTTTAACTGGCCAACGGTCACTTATATACCTCGAAAACCAAAAAGATGAAGCGCTGGATTCCACTATGGTTATGAGCATGCCGTTTCAGTTCATGGTACGCTGGATAGTTTCTTCAGTTACAGGCAGATATTATTACAGGTTATGGCATAATGGTACAAACATGGGACTCGCCACAGGAATGACTGCACCTTATCTGTCTTCCAAAAAATTTGTTGATCCTACAAGAGGTGGAAGTAGTGATGAAGGTAATTTTAATAGTGAAAGTGGTACCCGGGATGCTATCCTAATGCGCTTGGCTGAAACCTACCTGGTTCGGGCCGAAGCTTATGGAAGAAAAGGACTGTATTCCCAGGCAGTTAGTGATATAAATGTACTGCGTCAGCGGGCAGCCTATAAAACTGGTGAAAGTCGTCCGGCACCATTAGTAGAGTGGGAACCAAAATCAGTTCTGCTTGCTGCATCAGAAAGATCAGCACCTTACCCGGCCAATGGGGATGCTTATAGTAAAATAACAGTTACAGAGAATCATTTTACTCCGGGTACACCTCAGGCACTTGCTGAAGGTTATATACCAACAGCAGTTACAAAAGCCGACCAGTTTATACATTTTATTTATAACGAAAAGGCCCGGGAGTTTCTTTCAGAAGGCATTGCCTGGGAAGATCAGCACAATGCAGGAATTCTTTATGATCGGGTAATGTATCTGAATCAGATGGCTTCAGACAAAACAGGACTATGGCCGGTAGCATATAACACGGTAAACGGTACAGGTCAGAATGGTAATGGTAAAGGTCAAATGAAAAAGCATTATACTTTCCGGCCCTGGCCAAACACTTACCTGGTTCAGCTTACAGATCAGGATGGAAAGCCACTTGATGCAGCTGCAAGGTTGGCCTATCAGAATTTTGGATATTAATGTTGAAGCTTGTAATCCTAAAAAAAACGAGATCTTTTACAAATCAGGTTAAATAATATCCGGTTAGTAATAGAAAGAATATCGAAAAAGGCGGGGATATTTTTCCTGCCTTTTTTGTTTACTAATTTGAACAAATAAGTTGATTTATCACCTGAAAAAACGAGTTAGATGATGTAACTTCAATGGCTTGAAATGATTTTTTTACCGCAACGCTGACCGGGGAAAGAACTCTTTTTTATCACTTTGAAAGCCCTTTCGGGAACGATTGCGTAAATATTATTCCTTTTTTCAGGATGCCGCAGGATGGTTATGTGTGATTTATTTTCTTATTTAGTATCATCAAAACGGGCATAAAGAAGGAAAAAATTGTTGATGCCTTAAGATAAACTGCTTAAACGATTGCCATGTTGGTAAACAATCATTGTTCATTATTGATATAATTATAATTGACCGGAAGGCTATGCCCTTTCGGTTTTTTTTGTTTATGTATTGAAAAATCTGGAAGTATGAATAGGAAAAATTTGAAAACTTTTCTTTTGTTATTAGTAACATCCATGTTTTTAGTTCAATGCCGTAAAAAAGCCTTGGATGAATACTATGGAAGACCGGAAAACCTGGAACCGCCTGTATACCAGATTCTGGAATCGAAAGGAAACTTCAAGCATTATCTGGCTGCTGTGGATAAAGCAGGATATAAGAGTACATTAAGTGCTGCTGGTTACTGGACGGTGTTTGCACCTCATGACTCTGCTTTTCAGGCTTATTTTACAGCCAATGGGGTGTCCGGTATCGGAGCCATGGATTCATTGGCATGCAGAAACCTGGTAACATACAGTCTTGTATATAATGCATTTAAAGAAGAACGCCTGCCGGATTATCAGAGTAGTCTGGGCTGGCAGGAGAATAATGCCTTCAGACGAAGAACAGCAAATTATACCGGAGTGTATGATGCAACAAATACTACTGGTGCTTCTATCAAAGCAATTGCATCAAACAGGAATAATTCGGGTGCATTTTTTTATGTGGATGCAGACAACAATAATAAATTCCTGCCTTATTTTATGACAGGCTATTTTACCAGCAAAACGCTGACCGCCTACGACTATAATTATTTTTATCCATCCAGTACTTACACAGGCTTTAATGTTGCAGATGCAGCGGTTACGCAAAAAGATATTGCGGCTGAAAATGGGATAATACATGTGGTGAATAAAGTAATAACCTCTTTGCCAAGCATAGACCAGTACATTGGTACTAATACAAATTACAGTGAGTTCAAAAAAATTCTTGATAAATTTTTGGTTCAGTATGTGCTAAATCAAACGGTAACGCAGAATTATAAAAATGTTACCGGCAATGCAGTAGATGTTTTTACAAAAGTGTATAATTCAAGCCTTGCTTTTTCTCCAAACAATGAAAACTTTCTGAAGCTCCAGGATAATGATGGGCAGGCTGACACTTATACCATGTTTGTTCCTCAAAATGCAGCATTAACTGATTATATAAATACCGTATTGCTGGAGCATTACCCTACACTGGAATCACTGCCGGTAAATGTGATTTATGATTTTATAAATGCACATATGTGGCGTACGGCTGTATGGCCATCTAAGTTTTCATCCACTTTCAATTCGGTGGGTGAAGAGGCCAGGTTCAATGCCGCAACGGATGTACTGGATAAAAAAGTATTGAGTAATGGTATTTTTTATGGTACCAATAAGGTGCAGGAGGCAAATGTATTCAGTAGTGTATATGGCAAGGCCTATTTGGACCCCAACTATTCCATAATGACAAGTTTGCTGAATCTGGATTTAAAATACCAGATTTCTAACATCCGTCAGAATTATACATTGTTTCTGATCAGTAATGCTGCTTTTAATGCAGCCGGTTATTTTGCTGATCCCACGGTAAGTAATAATGTTAATGAACAATGGAGATATATACCACCGGGTGGCGGCGCACAGATTACCGGTACATCAGCTCTTGTTCGTTTACAAAGAATTTTGAATATGCATGTTGTTCCGGGCAGGAATATTACCAGCCTTGCAGGTTCGGGTGTTGCCATGACTTATTCAGGAGAATTTATTAAGTATAATGCAGGAACAGTCGTTGCTTCGGGTAATGGTGATGTGCCCAATGTTGCCAATGTGCTCAATTCAAAAACTGCAAAGAATGGTACTGTATATTACCTGGA
>JBARSW010000603.1:0-4387 GCA_049644925.1 Chitinophagaceae bacterium
GGCAGGGAAACAGTATTACTATTCAAAGCATCATCAATAGTAAGTTGTGAATTAGCAAATTCATCAGCCAATGGCTCTGCAAAAGTGCTGTAATCATTTTGCCCATTATAAGAAACTTTTTGCGAAAAGTCAGCTACTTTGGTAATAGTCAGAGAAAAACTACTTTTTGCTTTGTATCCCATTCCTCCAAAAACAAAACCAGAAGTACCTAATCCAAAATTACTCTGGCTGGCACCGTTATTAATAGTACCACGAAAGTTCCCCGTCTCTTTTCCAAATTTAAAGCCGGGTGTAAGAATAAAATCTGATGTTTTAAAAAATGCCAGCCCGGCAGGATTCACCAACCCGGCGGTAGCATCACCACCAAGAGAACCCATTGCCCCGCCAATAGCCTGGTTTCTGGCTGTTCCCAACTGTGGTTTCCAGGAAAGACGTAATGCTTCCTCAGGAACCTGGGCATAGATTTGTTGTACTGCCATCAGTAAAATGGCGATATAAATTTTTTTATTCATAAACGGTAATAATTAGGTAGGCTTAGAAAAACAGGAAACACTTACTGATTTTTCTGGCAAATGTTTCCTGCATATTGTAAAAATTAGTTCCTTACTGGTCTGCTTACTCCGCCGCCACCACTGCTGCCAGAACTTCCAGAACTACTGGACGAACCGCTGGAGGAACTGCTTGAAGAGCTGTTACTTCCTGAAGAAGAGCTGCTGGATGGGTTATATGTTCTACCAGAAGAGCCGTTATTATTACTGTTACCGGAAAAAATAGTTTGGATGGTTTTGCTCAATCCATCACCCCTGTTGTTGTTATTTGAGTTATTGTAAACCGGTCTGGTATTAATATTTCTGCTGTTTGTTTTTAGATTATTGTTATTAGCATTATTATAAATGGTGTTGGTATATCCACCCAGACTGAAATTATGTGGCTTTACAATAGGCTTTGTTACTGCAACTGGTGAATAACCATAGTAATTATTTGAATGACCATAGTAATAGTTATTTAATCCATGGCTATAAGGATTATAATAATAGTTCCAGGAGCTGTAAGGATTGTAGTAAGATCCATAATAATAAGAACCGTAATAATTATTGTACCCATAGCTGTATCGGTCATAATAATACCAGTCATTCAGGTCATTCCACTGGTAGCGGTTTCTTACTTTCATCCGCAGATAACGATCATCATAATACTCATCGTCATAAGTATATTCACTTTCTTTTTCCTTTTTTACTTCATCACTCTGCGGCTTAGCGGCAGAATAATAAACGTCGTCTGGTGTTTGGCCGGTTTTATAAGCCGTAGTACAACTGCTAAAAGCGGCAATAACGAATGCCAGGATAAAAATTGTTGTTTTCATGGCAAATGATTTATCTGTTTATAATTGAAGTTACTACTTTTGTGCAACATTAAAGATGACACAAATATTTGTTTATCAGCAGCAAAGATTTAGCCATTTGCTGAATTTATTGTGGTAAACAGTGTTAATTTAATTGCAAAATATTTTAGGAATCTGCGAAGGATTACCGACTTTGTGTTGTGGGCTAAATCTGCAACCCGGTATCGTAGGGCCCGAAGCATTAAAAAAGAAACATGAGTAAAGAGATAACTGCAAGAGCTTCTGACTATTCACAGTGGTACAATGACCTTATTTTAAAAGGGGAACTGGCTGATTATTCAGCTGTAAAAGGTTGTATGGTTATCAAACCTTACGGATTTGCCCTTTGGGAAAATATGCGGGATGCATTGGATAAGATGTTTAAGGATACGGGGCATGTGAATGCTTATTTCCCATTATTTATCCCCAAAAGTTTTTTAAGTAAGGAAGCTGCCCATGTGGAAGGTTTTGCCAAGGAATGTGCTGTGGTAACCCATTATCGATTGAAGAATGATCCGAATGGTGGTGGCGTGATAGTGGACCCTGAAGCAAAGCTTGAGGAAGAACTGATTGTTCGCCCAACCAGTGAAACGATAATCTGGAATACGTATAAGGACTGGATTAAATCTTACCGTGATTTACCCTTGCTGATTAATCAATGGGCCAATGTGGTACGTTGGGAAATGCGAACCAGATTGTTTTTGCGAACTACTGAATTTTTATGGCAGGAAGGACATACTGCTCATGCCACTGCGCAGGAAGCAATTGAAGAAACAGAAAGAATGCTTGAAGTTTATGCCACTTTTTCAGAAGAATTTATGGCCGTTCCGGTTATACGGGGTGTGAAAACTGTCAATGAACGATTTGCCGGTGCAGTAGATACTTACTGTATTGAAGCATTAATGCAGGATGGAAAGGCCTTACAGGCCGGCACTTCCCATTTTCTAGGTCAGAATTTTGCCAAAGCATTTGATGTAAAATTCTCTAATAAGGAAAACCAGCTGGAACATGTTTGGGCTACCAGTTGGGGAGTAAGCACAAGGTTGGTAGGTGCATTGGTAATGGCACATAGCGATGATCAGGGTTTGATATTGCCTCCAAGAATTGCGCCGCTGCAAGTGGTGATTGTGCCAATTTATAAAGGTGATGAACAAAAAGCAGCGATTAATGCAAAAGTGGATGAAATAGTAAAAGAACTGAAGTTGTTGGGCATAAGAGTAAAATATGATGATAATGATAATAACCGGCCAGGCTGGAAATTTGCGGAGTATGAAATGAAAGGGGTACCCGTCCGTTTAGCAATAGGTGCAAGAGACCTGGAGAAAAATGTGGTGGAAATAGCCCGTCGTGATACAAAGGAAAAAACCGTGGTTAGTCTTGATGGAGTGGCTGAGTATGTCAGCAATTTATTAACAGATATTCAGCAAAATATGTACAACAAAGCAAAGTTGTATCTTAACGAACATATTACTTCAGTAGATACCTGGGATGAATTTGTAAAACTTTTGGATGAAAAGGGTGGATTCTTTTCTGCCCATTGGGATGGTACGGCTGAAACAGAAGATGCCATCAAAGAAAAAACAAAAGCTACTATACGATGCATTCCTTTAGCCAATAAGCAGGAAGAAGGCAAATGTATACTAACCGGTAAGCCATCTTCACAAAGAGTATTGTTTGCAAGAGCTTATTAATTTAATAGGGGAGAATGGTCTATTTTGAAAGTTGTTTTCATTGAATAAACAAAGTATTTTTAACCACACCAAAATCAAATTATATGGAACAGAATCAAAACTCATCACTTTTTTCCCTGAACCTGGATGCTCAAAATAGTTATACACTCAGAAGTGCAGCCTCGTGGGCCAGAGTTCTGGGGATAGCAGGTCTGATTTTAGGTGTCCTTTTTATTTTACTGGGGATAATGGTACAGCAGACTGTAAGTAAGTATGGTGGTTATAGCAGTTACAGAACTTCGGGTCTAAGTGCCAATGCCATTGGTAATGCCGGACTTGCTGTTTATGTTATTATCGGACTAATGTTTGTCATTAGCTCCATTTTTGCCATAAATGGGGGCAATAAAATAACAACCGGGTTAAAAACAAATGATCAGGCTTCTTTAAGTGCCGGATTTGCAGGAGTTAGAAATTATTTTGCTTTTTGGGCAATCATCACCATTATCATGTTGTTATTTGTATTTATAGGGTTGCTGGGCAGTATGTAAATTATTTTACTAAAATTTTTCTTAAAAGTCATGTTCTTTTGTTATCCGGGACTTTTTATTTTGTAGATAAGTAATTATAATCTTTCAGTAAAATATCCAGAAAATCAAATGGCGACATTGCTGTTTCAATTTTCAGGTGTGCTTTTATTTTTGAACTGGCAGATTCTGCCATATTAAAATCTCCTTTTTTTCGGGCCGTTTCCAGTATACTTTTTATAGCATTTATATCTTTATCACTTAACTGCATGATCTGTGGATAGGAAGGTACATAATTGTCTGCCACTTCCTGGAAAACCGTTTCTTCGATATTGCCTTTGGTCCTAACATTGATAAGAATTGTTTTTGCAAGTATATCTCCAATCCGCTGGCTTTTCTTGGATGAAACAACCAAAATGACATCAGTAATTAAAAATCCGAGTGCTGCCAATATTACAAATGTGGTTTCTGCATCCTCACTGAAAGAATTGCTGACCACTATTATAAGTAAAATGGCAATCCACATATCTGAAACCCTCAACAGCCATCTTATCAGGAACTGGCTGATACTGGGACGGCCTCCAATCTCATTTACCACCCTGATTCCAGTTATTTTTTTTCCAATGCTTTGCCCATTCATGGTAATTTCCATAAAGGGGTGATATAATAATAAAGGCAGCATCAACAACAATCCAATTGCCTGCAAATTATATTGGCCATCGGTATCCCATGAGGTGCTGCCGGCAATATTTTTAAAAATTTCAAGTGCAATTCTGATGTAGAAATATTCAATGATCACATCTATGATGAGA
>JBARSW010000604.1:0-2006 GCA_049644925.1 Chitinophagaceae bacterium
TTATTGATGGTACGCTGGTTAATAATTTCTTTTTTTCCAGTGTGCCCAATATTGCACAGTTTGGAAGGTTCTCCCCGTTTATTTTTAAAGGAACGGTCTTTAGTACAGGCGGGTACTCTGCACTATATGGGCAGGCTCTTTCTTCGGCACTCATTCTTGAATCAATAGATTTACCGGATCAATCATCCGCCAACCTGGGTTTAAGTGTATTTGGAATTAATGGTGGTTACCAGCATCTTTCAAAAAATAAGCAATCATCTTTTGGTGCCAGCTACAGCTATACTGACCTCTCTTTAGCTTTTGCCGTTATTAAACAACGCCAGGATTATTCAAAAGTGCCGGCTTATCATGGTGCAGATGCTAATTTTCGGATTAAAACATCTAAAACCGGGATGCTTAAATATTATGGCTATTTCAGCAGTAACAGGCTTGCGTTTACAACCAATAGCATTGATTCGCTGGGGTATCTTGATAAATTTTCCATTCAAAATTCAAATGTCTTCCATAATCTTTCCTGGAAAGAAAACCTCTCCAAACGCTGGAAGATTTTTTCCGGCATCTCTTATACTAATAATAAAGATGATATTAACAGCAATATGCAGGATAATAATAAAAATGATGTTGTACTGAATGGTCTTGAGTTTAAAGAATTTAATGTTGATACAAAGGGAACTTATTTTAATGTCAAAACTGTACTGGAAAAAAAGCTGAAAGGTTTGAGTGCTATCCGCTTTGGCGGGGAGTATAACTTCAGTAACGATCAGTTAGTTTATACAGCCTATAATAACCAGCAGTATCCCAATACGGTGAAGGAGCACATCAAGGCTGCTTTTGCCGAAAGCGATATATATGCAACCAACGACCTGGCAATAAAAGCCGGGCTTCGCTTCGAACATTCTGATATTCTTGATAAAACTAATATCGCACCCCGGTTATCTCTTGCTTATAAGTTAGGCAAAGGAACCCAGGCTTCACTGGCTTATGGTATTTTTTATCAGAATCCTGAAAGAAGATACCTGCCTTCACCCAATGCACTCACTTTTATGAAGGCTACCCATTACATTGCGCAGTTTCAACGATCGATTAATCAGCAAACATTGAGAGTAGAGGTTTTCTATAAGCAATATGATAACCTGGTAAAAACAGGTGTGACAAATTTTACAGAGTCGGCTATTAATAACAACGGGTTTGGCGATGCCAGCGGGTTTGAATTTTTCTGGCGGGATAAAAAAACAATAAAGAATTTTGATTATTGGGTCTCTTATTCATACCTGGATACTAAAAGAGATTTTTTGAATTTCCCTTTTGCTATTACTCCGAATTTCGCTGCAAAACATACGGCTTCATTGGTTGCCAAAAAATTTGTGCAGCAATTAAAAATGAACCTGAATGCTTCCTACAACTATAGTAGTGGCCGTCCTTATTACAATATCGGTTTTGACGGTACCAATTATAAATTCAACGACAGGGGTACAATACCCGACTATCACAATATTAGTTTTGCTATTAATTACCTCCCAAAAATTGGTAAGAAAGATGCAAAATCATTTGCAGTATATGTACTGCAGGTAAGTAATATTTTTAATATTAAGCAAACCTATGGTTACCAGTATTCCTATAATGGCAATAGAAAAGAAGCTATTGTGCCTACATCCAGGATGTTCGTATATATCGGAGCTTTCCTGAGTTTTGGTGTGGACAGGAGTGACGAAGTAATTAATAATAGTTTATAATAGTTAAAAGGATCAATAATTTATTCGTAACCGGTTTCAGAAACAATATCAAAATAATTTATCACTAATTAAATTTTATACAATGAAAAGAAGTTTTTTTGTCTTATGTACCAGTTTCATGCTAACCACTTCATTTGCCCAAAGTGAAAAATACATCAAAGCAATGGAAGCCCTGGTACCTGCCGTGGATACCACCCGTAGTCCTGATGGGCTTACGCAACTTGCAAATTCTTTTGAAAGAATTGCCAATGCAGAAAAAACAATGTGGTTGCC
>JBARSW010000605.1:0-2461 GCA_049644925.1 Chitinophagaceae bacterium
GTCCATAACAAACCTATCAGGCAATGTGCCTTTGATACTAGTGTATGGAACTACAGATGGTGTTGTGCTTTTCAGAATATTGGGCTGACCGTTTATCCATATATAATCGTTGGTAGTGTTTTGGGCAAACGGAGAAGTTGACACATATATTTTATTGTTATTTACTGGTGAAACTGCCAAGGCAATTCCTGTTTTACGATATTGGTCAAAATATTTTGTGGCGGTTGAATACGATGAATTGGTCCAGCTGCTGCCACCATTAGTGGATATATGCATATTATCAGTAGCCGCATACATATAATTAGGATTTGAAGCACTGATGGCAACGGGTGCCATAAAGGCTGTTCTGTCATCTGCTACAAAAGCCCAGCTGCTAAGAACACTACTGAAGGTTCCTGTAATACCGGTTGTAGATCTTCTTACACCCCTTGCATCATTGGATGCAAGTATAGTGTTTCCATTTGGCGATATGGCACATGGTCCGCCATCTCCGCTAAAAACGGTAGTCCAGGTGCTGCCATTGTATCTTACCACACCATTATCCTGCAAACCGCCAATCATTTTAGTCGGGTCCGTGGGGTGTGCAACAAAAGAAGCATAAAACTGCGTAGCTGCTAAACCGTTATTACTATTTGTGAATGAACTGCCGCTGTTTATACTTTTAAATATTCCGCCGTCGGATGCTATATAAATAATGCTGTTGTTGTTTGGATCAAATTCCACATCGTGAATATCAGCATGCACATTAGTTCCTATTAGTGTTCGGGTACCGTTTCCGTTCGAAGTAGAGGAAGAGGTGTACCTGTAGAGTGGTACGCCACCCATAACAAACTGATTGAGGTTTGATGGATTGATTGCCACATCATGCGAAAACCAGTACTGATATTGTGTATGGTGAGAAGTATTTTTTGCAATCCAGGTGGAACCAAAATTGGTGGATAGATACAATTCCTGCTGACTTGAAACATTACTTCTGCCAATGCTGGCTACCAGTCGTGTGGAGCCTACATTATCTAAACGAATAAACCCGTTAAAAGTTGATGGCAATCCCGAAGTGATTTTTGTCCAGGTAGGAGTAGAATTATTACCATTTACCGTTCTGTAAATCCCTTTGTCAGCATTCACTAAATTTCCAACTCCTACCACAATCTGATTATTATCGGAAGGATTGATTGCCACATCACTGACATAGGTTTTCGACAGTATTTTACTCCATGTGCCGCCGCTGTCGGTGCTGCGGTATAAACCATCTGTTGCGCAAGCAAAGACAGTATTGCTGTTTGTTGGATCAAATTCCAGCATCTGAATGCCAAACATGTCAGGTGTATTTTTTGTATATACCTGCGACCATGTTAGTCCGCCATCTGTACTTTTTATAATTCCAATTCCGTATGTTCCTCTTGCCTTCCATACACTAAAGCCGATATTAGAAGTGTCAGTCCGGTAAACTTCACCAGTACCTGCATAAATTATATTGGCATTGGTGGGATGTACAATAATTGATGAAACACCCAATAATGGCTGATTAGTAACAACAGGAGTCCATACACTGCCAGCGTTTACAGATTTCCAAATACCTCCACTTGCCGAACCTGCCCAAAGCAAATTACTATTACCGGGAGTTACTGCCACACATAGAATTCTTCCCCCGATGCTTGTAGAGGGACCTATTGATGTCCAATTGGCTGATGTTGTCTGTTCTAATCGGTTCTGTACATTATTTTTGAATTGCTGAAACTGCTCCCAACCTCTCTGGTACTTTTCATTTAAAAAATTGGGATCTGGATAAGCCCTTGCCTGGAACCATAGATTTAATTGCTTGTCAACCCCTGTTTCTATTTTAGAAAGTTTTTTCTCTGATATTTTCTTTTTATCAATATCAGCTTGTATTAAAAATAATATGGCAGCAATGATTATTACTGCAAATAGAATTTGAAAGAATTGGTGATTTCTCATGGTGGTGTGTGTTTATGGGAAATATAATTAATTTGACATGCTGAATTTAGTCAATTATCAAAGCTAAATAATTAACACATTGATTTTTAAACAAAACACTTATTAAATATTAATAAGAATCGCTTAGTCAGTATTGGCTAAGTTGATTTAAATGTATGCATCCATCCAATTTCACAAGCAGTACAGTTGTTGATATTTTTTTACAAATTTTACAAATCCTGCTAACCATTAATTAATATTTAAAAAACAAGAAGTTCCTTTAAGTAGCTGCAATTTTTGTCATAATTTAAATTAGCAGATGAGCAACACACCCGTAATTTAAAGTTTAGCAGTCTTTATTTCCCCGCTGGCAGATAGCGGACAATTTTAAATAAAATCAACCTCACATCTCACATAAAATTTTTTCCTGAACTGCTTTCAGTGCTTCGGCTTATGCCTGTGGTTTGTGCCGGTTAAAGTTCAAGTCATTTGCATTATTAATAAGTATAAGATGCAAGTGTGCATG
>JBARSW010000606.1:0-2370 GCA_049644925.1 Chitinophagaceae bacterium
ACCAGTTAACAGGTAATATTACCCCCCAGGCAGCTAATGATGGTGTATTGGGTACAGATGCCAATGGCCGGTATATCGGACCCGGCAGTTTTTTTTCCACTGCTGGTGACAATGTAAATATGGCCCCTATTCCGGTTAACTTACCCACTACGGTTGCAGGTAATAGCCAGCCTATAAGTATTATGCAACCTTACCTGGGCATGAATTTTATTTTTTGCGTAGAAGGTATTTTCCCAAGCAGGGACTAAAATAAAATAACATAACTCTTTTCAGATCCCTCTTCTACAATATGCAGAAGAGGGATTATTTTTACTGATATTTTTAATCAAGTCCATTACAACAATTCTTTTACATGCTTCGCATCGGTCTGTTATTGCCCCGTTCCACTTTATTTCCCTCTTTAGGGTTAGACTTTAATAATGGTATAAAAGAATTTTTAAAGTCATATGTAATAAATGATGATGTGAGTTTTATTATGGATAATATCGGCTTTGGAATTAATGAACAGGAAGTTTATACCAAAGCAGAAAAAATGTTGTTGCAGGATGATGTTGATGTAGTTATTCTTTTTGCAGATAGCCGGATAGCCGAATTGTTGCAACCCTTATTTACAGCTTGCCATAAAATTTTACTCGTTGTAAACTTTGGTGCTAATTTCCCGGAAAACTGGACACCGGCGCCAACTACCATTACACATTCACTTAATTTTTGCTGGCATGCCCGGCTGACTGGTCAGTTAGCAGCTCGGGAAACCAATCAACAGGCAGTGTATGCCGTATCTTATTATGATGGTGGTTATCGTCAGTGTTTTTGTATGTTAAATGCACACCAATTACTCGGAGGAACACCCCGCAAATATCATATTACACATTTAAAGTCAGACCAATTCAACCTTGATCCCCTCGCAACATTCCTGGAAGAAAACATTGATGTAAATACTCTTCTATGTCTTTTTGCAGGCGACCAGGCAGAACTGTTTTACAAAGAAGTTGTTCCACTGCAAAAGAAATTTAATCTTACCCTGTATGTATCACCCATGATGCTGGACGAAGCATTAACAACTTCATTGAAGGATGTTGTTGGTATTAATAACACAAAAGGATATATTCCCTGGCACTCTTCTTTAATAAATGAAGTAAATGATAAGTTTAAAAAACACTATACTGAATCCACCGGTCAACCGGTAAATTATTTTTCTTTGTTGGGATGGGAAACAGGTCTTCTTTTAAAAGAAATACTATTACAACAAACAAGTGGTAATAAAAATACCGCTGCAATAATATCGTCTTTAAAGGAAATCTCTTTTGCAAGTCCGAGAGGCTGGTTTAAAATAGATGCACAAACAAATCATAGTTATGGTCCATCTTATCTGGCGGATATTAAAGAACAGGAAGATGTCCGGATTGAAAATGAATTTGCGCATGCAGATGAAGAATGGAGAGCATTTACTGAAGAAAAACTGAATGCAGGTGAAAGCTCCAGCTGGCGGAATACCTATTTGTGTATTTAGTAAATATATTATGACTAATTCTTATTATACTATCGGTCTTAAATCAATCTATTAATGAATGAAGTAAAAGCTTTGTTGCTATGTAATAATCCAATTGCCATTCCGGGTATAAAGGAATTCCTATTTTATGGTAAACTGGCAGCAGTTGCTATTCCGAAACGGAATAAAGAAATGAATCACATTCTGGAACAATTGCTGAAGGATACCGGTGTACCGCTATTATTATTAAACAAAAAGGATTATCAATCACAACTGGCAGCAGCCTGTAATCTTTATCAGCCAAATATCGGGCTGATAATGACCTTCCCTTATATCTTATCTCCGGAAATATTAAAATTGCCTGCAAAGGGTTTTATCAATTTTCATTATGGCTTACTTCCCTTCTGCAGGGGACCTCAGCCAATTCTTTGGCACCTGCTTAACAATGATAAAGAGGCGGGAGTAACACTACATCTTGTTGATGAGAAAATAGATACCGGGCCCATAGTTATGCAGGAAAGGATTCCCATAGAAACAGATGATACTTACGGAACAGTACAATCAAAATTGGCATTTCTTGCTGCCAAACAGGCGGCCAATTTGTTGAAAATATTATCCTACGGGTCTATCATCCCTTCTGCAGCCCAGGATGAAACCAATGCTTCTTACTATAAAATGCCCGAAGCCAAAGACCTGACAATTAATTGGGCCATGATGCCGGCAGCTAAAATTGTTCGTTTGATAAATGCCTGCAACCCCTGGAATAAAGGAGCAGGTGCCAAAATCAATGAATGGATGATTGGAATTACTGAAGCAATAATCACCGGTGACTGCGATGAAATAGAAAAAGAGGCCGGAACGATACTTTTTTGCAGCTATTC
>JBARSW010000607.1:0-1855 GCA_049644925.1 Chitinophagaceae bacterium
TCATGACCGGGCTGACCGTTCCAAACGGCACCACTATTTTTTTCCGTTGGAATGATTTAGATGCATCTAATTCTGATGATGGCCTGGCTATTGATGATTTTAGTTTAGCCATTGTACCATCTATACCGGCAAGTACCGATCATTACCGTACAGTTCAAACAGGCGGATGGGATATCCCTGCTACCTGGGAAACATCAGCAACTGGTGCTGATCCCTGGACTGCTGCTACTTTACCACCCACCTCTGCAGCAAATACCATTACTATCAGGAACGGACACACTGTTTCCATTGATGCTAATACAAGTGCCGACCAGTTAACTATTGCCAGTGGAGGGATATTGATTTATTCAGGCGGAACATTTACGATTGATGATGGGGCAGGTGATGATGTGGATATTCAGAATGGAGGAATTTTTACCCTGGCAATTTCAGGGACTCCTCCAACATTTTCCGGTGCAGCTACGGTAAATGTGGCAACGGGTGGCATACTGAGAGTATCTGCTGCAGGACTAACTCCTGCTGGTGCCGGAGTGAATGCAATTAATTTTGTGTACCAGCATCAGTCAATATTGGAGTATACATTAAATGGGGCCTTCTCAACTACTAATGTTGTTTTTTTTCCTAATGTAAATGCCACAACAATTCCTATATTCAGAACTACAGCAAATCTTCCGACTGTCATGTTATTGGGTGGTAGTCAACCCACAAAATTCAATGGTATTTTCGAATGTGCGGGTACAGCAACCATAAGGTGGCAAAACAGCGGAGATAAAATTTTCAGGAATGGAATAAGGGGAGCTGGTAAAATTACAGTTGAGGCTGCAACAGTTGATACTTGTCATTTCAGAATTAACGGACTTGTTGCAGAAATTGGCGGAACTGATTCACTCATTGTACCTGCAACAAATGGATTGGTGATTGGAGAAAGTACCGTTGCAACGGTTACTTCAGATAAAATCATTCATGGAAATATAACACTGAATCCAAACTCTTATGTTGACTTAAGCACCAATGATCTTACTGTAACAGGAACTATAAGCGGTGGTTCCACCACAAGTTATATCCGTACAGCCGGCACCGGTTCATTGATATTAAATAATATTATTTCTAACCGGAGTGCTCCGGTAGGAAACAGCACATACAATCCGGTTTCAATTGATAATACAAGCGGGTATAACTGGAGTGTGAATGTTGAAGACCTTGTTGATGTAACTGACCCGACCTATATTCCTAATGTTCCGGGTGCAGTTCAAAGAACATGGAATATTATTCCATCCACCAATCCTTCCGCAACGGGAACAACTCTTGTTTTTTCATGGGATGATAGCCCGTCTGCAGTACCAAGACAAACCGGGGTTGACTATAATAACCTGGAGAATGTTCAGATTTGGCGAAAAGTACCCAGTGGAAATCCATGGCCTTATGATTGGATTGCAGTTGGTGTTGCTCAAGTTCCGGGAGGGTCAGTAAATAGTTATCGCACAGCTACCATAAGCAGCTGGACGAAATTTTCTCCCTTTGCTATTTCGACTATGTCGAAACCATTACCCATCAAACTAATCAGCTTTGAAGCAACAAAGATCAGCAGCAGCAGCTCCCGCCTTAGCTGGGAACTGGCCGCCTGTTGTTCATCCACAGCCCGGTTTGAGATTGAAAGATCAACGGATGCCCGGAATTATTCATTACTCAGTTCCCTGCCCGGCAGCGAGACGAACCGCTTCTATGCCTATACCGATACAAGACTGGCCAAAGGCATTACCTATTACCGGCTAAAAATGACCGATGCTGATGGAAAAATAAGTTACAGCAATGTCGTGGCTCTTATCAATGATAAAGCCGGTTTGCTGATCACTTC
>JBARSW010000608.1:0-6465 GCA_049644925.1 Chitinophagaceae bacterium
CTTTGGACCAGTGTACCTTGCCATAGTTTTTATTCATTTACGCTTTTTTGTAACGGTGCTTTGATCAGTAAAAGCGTTAAAAATCAATCAGGCACCCTTTTTTTAAATGAAAGCTCTTGGCTCTATATGTCTTCCTTAGCCCCCTTCAGGGGGTTTGGGGGATTATACTCTTCTTTTCTTAGGAGGACGGCAACCATTGTGTGGCAATGGAGTTACGTCTTTAATCATTACTACTTCGATCCCACTTTGTGAAAGAGAACGAATGGCACCTTCACGACCTGATCCCGGCCCCTTTACATATACATCTACTCTTTTCAGACCAGCATCGAATGCAGTTTTGGCAGCATCTGCTGCAGCCATTTGAGCGGCATAAGGAGTATTCTTTTTAGAACCCCTGAAACCCATTTTGCCAGCACTGCTCCAGGATATAATCTGTCCTGATTTATTTGTGAGGCTGATAATAATGTTGTTGAATGTAGCAGAAATGTGAGCATCGCCATAAGCGTCTACTTTCACTATTCTTTTTTTGGCTGCCGCTTTTGCGCTGAGAGCCTTCTGATCTTGTGCTTTTGCCATAATTTTTTTTCCAGGTAATCTTTATTTTAATAATTATCTCGTTTTAAACGAGACCTGAACTAACCCTCCTCCTGCACCGGGTATCCGTAATTAATTCAGTTATGATGGTGCACCCTTCGCACGGCTCAGGGTGACAACAATTGTCATCCCGAACAAAGTGAGGGATTATTTCTTAGCTGCTTTCTTCTTACCGGCAACTGTCTTTCTCTTACCTTTTCTTGTACGGCTGTTTGTTTTTGTACGCTGGCCACGAACCGGCAATCCTTTACGATGACGAAGACCACGGTAGCAGGCGATATCAAGCAAACGCTTAATACTCATCTGTACTTCTGAACGCAACTGACCTTCCACTTTCAATTCTTCGGTAATAGTATTACGAATTGCTGTTAATTCTTCATCATTCCACTGATTCACTTTTTTACTGCGATCAATATTATGCTTATCAAGAATGTACTGGGCAGTAGAAGGTCCTATACCATATATATAGGTAAGTCCAATTTCGCCTCTTTTATTTTTTGGTAAGTCAACACCGGCAATACGAGCCATATTCTATTTGTTTATTGTTTGTCGTTTTTTGTTTTAAATAAGTCCGAAAGTCTGCAAGTCAGAAAGACCGAAAGACATATCAAACTATCAGGAAGATTCTTTCGGACTTGCCGACTCCCTGACTTTTCTGACTACCCTTGTCTTTGCTTAAAGCGGGGGTTCTTTTTGTTAATTACATACAATTTGCCTTTGCGACGAACGATTTTGCAATCAACGCTCCGTTTTTTAATAGATGCTCTAACTTTCATTTTTTTTAGCTTTGAGCCTTGAGCTTCGAGCTTCGAGCTATTTGCCCTGCACTCATAGCTCTTAGCTATTTATTTATACCTGAAATTGATTCTTCCCCTGCTCAAATCATATGGCGATAACTCTACTCCCACTTTATCTCCAGGCAGAATACGTATATAATGCATTCTCATTTTTCCAGAGATAGTTGCCAGTATTTCATGACCATTTTCAAGCTTTACTCTGAACATGGCATTAGATAGGGCTTCTATGATTGTACCATCCTGTTTAATAAGGGGTTGTTTCGACATAATTTTTTTCGGAACGCAAAGGTAAGTGTATCAGGGAGAAAAAAGAAAAAACCCTGACAATTTTTCGGGGAAATGTGGAAAACCAGTACTGATTTTCAATAAATAGTTGTCTGAAAGCACTTTTAAGGCTTATCCAAGTGGACTTTTGTCATATCCAGGTAGAGATTTTGGAGTTCATGAACTGCCAGCGGAACGTTGAAATGGCGTCTATCTTCCCTCCACCACATCTCCAGATTGGAAAAATCGTCTTTTTTTGGCGTTACCAGCCGGAAAGAATCTTTTTTGTATTTAACGTCGGTTTCACCTTCTTCACGGGTAAAACCCATTTTAATAAGTTGATTTTCGTCAAGAGGGATCGGAAACATGTCTTCCTGTTTGTACCAGAATTCCTGTATTCCGTTATCAACCAATGCCTGATGCTCCTCCTGGCTTATACTGACTACCGTACCTTCTCTTATTACTTCTTCATCATTTACTGTAATAATATCTCCAGACTTTAGTGTATTAATTTTAAGCATAGCTGATAATTTTTATTAAACCGAATATAAAAAAAAAGATTGAGATATAAAATGACTAAAAAGCTACCTGCAAAACACTGAAAGTTGCCATTTTATATATTTAGCTTTGAGTAACGTAAAATTTAACCATGAAACTAAAATTATCTGCCTTCTTCATTGGCTTTGCAGCCTTTTTACTAACAGCTTGCAGTGGAAAAGAAACAGCAAAATCAGTAGCACAAAAATGGTGCGATCTTAACGGCAAAGTCTTTAAGGCATCAGATGGTGCTGAAAAAGATGCTGCAAAAGCTGCCCTCGATAAATTTGAGAACGAGATGGAAGCTAAATACAAAGGTGATGAGGCCTTTATGAAGGAAGTGGAAAATGAAGCAGAAAAATGCGAAGATGCCTCTGAGGGAAGATAATCAGCTTCTCTTGTGGTAGTTGAGTACTGCCCATCCATTTAATACAACCGCAAATCCTGCAATTGTAAATAATTGGCTTTTTATTTCAGCCAAGCCGCTGCCTTTTAGCATAACCATCCTGATAACCTCTATAAAATAAGTAACAGGATTTGCTTTAGTAATTGCTTTTGCCCAACCCGGCATACTGTCGATAGAAGTGTATAAGCCCCCCAATAAAATAAAAATCATCATCAGGAAGAATGAAATAAGCATCGCCTGCTGCTGATTATCCGCATAAGTAGATATCAATAGCCCTAAACCCAAAACAGCCAAAAGATAAATTGAGGCAAATAAATAAATAGTCAATACACTACCTGCCGGTATGATGCCATAAAAAAGCCGTGCAATTCCCAATCCGAGGCTGAATATCACTAAGCCCAGCATCCAGAATGGAATCAATTTACCCAAAATGAAATGGAACTTAAGGACTGGTGTAACATTTATTTGCTCAATGGTTCCTATTTCTTTCTCTTTAACGATATTAATTGCAGTAAGATTGGCGCCAATCATAGTTAATAACAATACCAATATTCCCGGAACCATGAAGACCTTATAGTTCATAGATGGATTGAACCAGTTAGAATAAACGATATCGATATTTATTTCAGGGCTAAACCGGAGAAATTGTATCCACTTGGCTCTTACTTCTTTGTTGTAATGTTGAATAATGCTCCGGAGATAGGCACTGCCGAGTCCGCCTTTTACACCATTGATTGCATTTACCGCCATAAATACTTTTGACTCACTCTCCTTTACCAGATCCTTCTCAAAAGAAACTGGGATTTCAAGAATAATATCCGCTTTGTCCTGTTCAATTTTTCTGAAAGCTTCGCTATAAGAACTGGTATATCCGGTAAGAATAAAATAACCCGATGAAGTTATTTTATTAATAAGGCTGCGTGAATAAGAGGAATGATCATGATCTACTACAGCAAGCTTAATATTCTTGATTTCATAGTCCGCTGCGAATGGCAACATAATTAATTGTATCACAGGCATGATAAAAATCAGGCGAATGATAGAAGGATCCCTGAATATCTGTTTGAATTCCTTTTGTAATAAAAATTTCAGGTTTCTCATGCCAGGCGAATTTTAAAATTCTTAATAGCCAATCCCAAAAAGAAAAAAAGCATTCCGGCCAGAATAAGTGTCTCTTTCCAAACAGCCTCAAAACTGGTCCCTTTTATCATCACTGATCTTACAATAGTGTAATACCATTTGGCTGGTACAGCATTAGCAACAACCCTCAAAGGCAATGGCATATTCTCTATCGGAAACATAAAGCCGCTAAGCATTACTGTAGGTAGTAAAAGTCCAACTAATGAAATGAATAAAGCAGTCTGTTGAGAATCAACTTTTGTGGAAATAAGCAGTCCCAATGCCAGTGAAACAAGTGTAAATAAAAGGCTTTCAGCTACCAGCAAAACAAGACTTCCATTAATAGGAACTTCCAGCACAAATACACTTAAAAGTAATATGCTGGCAATATTTACTGATGATAGAAATAAATAGGGAACTGCCTTTGCCAAAACAATGCGAAAAGGTTTCATCGGCGATACCAGCATTACTTCCATTGTACCCATTTCCTTTTCCCGAACAATAGTAATGGCGGTCATCATGGTACAAACCAGCAACAATACCATGGCCATAACACCCGGAACAAAGTTGTATGCACCTTTCAATTCAGGATTGTATAACATCCGCATTTCGGTAGTTATAGTATATGGAAGCTTTTTGTTTTGGGTTATCCTGTTCTGGTAATCAATAATAATGGCAGATGCATAATTGGTCAATGTATTCGCAACATTTGGGTCTGATGCGTCAGCAATTAACTGCACTTGCGCCTTATTTAAATGCTGAAGATCTTCATTAAATTTGGGAGGAAAAACGATTGCCAGTTTAACTTTTCCCTTTTTAAAGATTGTTTCAATCTCTGCTGCACTATGAATATTTTGCTCAACTTCAAAATAACGGCTAGCCTCCAGCTGAGCAATTAATGATATAGTTGCATCATCTTTCGAATTATCGAGGACAGCAATCTTTGAATTTTTTACCTCGTTGGTCAGTGCAAATCCAAAAATGATTATCTGAGCAATAGGCATTGCCAGCAGAATAAACATAGTCCGCCTGTCACGAAAAATGTGATAGAATTCTTTTTTTACAAATGAGATGAACTGCTTCATGCCTCTATCCCCTGAAGGGGAATTTATATTTATTAATTTTCATAAATTGTTTCCTTTATCTCCTATTCATATTATTCTGCCCTGGTGGCTTTCCTTGCCAGTTTTAAAAACACTTCATCCATAGAAGTGGCATTATATGTTTTTTTCAATTGCGCCGGTGTATCTAATGCATCAATTCTCCCATCCACCATTATACTCACCCGGTTGCAATACTCTGCTTCATCCATGTAGTGTGTGGTAACAAATACAGTAATACCCGTTGCTGCTGCTTCATAAATTAAGAGCCAGAATTCTCTTCTTGCTACCGGATCAACTCCTCCTGTCGGTTCATCCAAAAAAACAATCTGAGGTTCATGAAAAATTGCCACTGAAAAAGCCAACTTTTGTTTCCATCCCAGCGGTAATGATTTTACCAGTTTATTACCTTCAGCATTAAGGTGTAGTTGCTCCAGGACTTTATCCGTTTTTTCTTTAATAAAATGATTGCTTTTCCCGTATATGCCTGCGTAGAATCGAATATTTTCTTTCACCGTCAGGTCTTCATACAATGAAAATTTCTGACTCATATAACCGATGTTCCGTTTAATTTTTTCATTCTCTTTATAAACATCAAACCCAGCTACTGTTGCTTTCCCGGATGTTGGCATGGATAACCCTGATAACATACGCATAGCTGTTGTTTTACCGGCTCCATTGGCCCCTAGAAAACCAAATATTTCTCCTTTATGGACATCAAATGAAATAGCATCCACTGCGGTGAATTGACCAAATCGTTTTGTCAGTTTATCAGCTGTAATCACTGTGCCCCTATCAACTGTAGGTAGATCAATAATTCCTCTGTTGTTAATTTTCTCCACTTTTGCAGTATTTTAATAATGAGGTGCAGATTTCATTAATTGCATAAAGCAATCTTCAATATTTGGTTCTGCTTCTTTTATTTCGAACCCATATCCCTTTTGCTGTAAATATTCAATTAGCTCCTTCTTTCCATCTTTTTTCATTACAGCATGATGGTATTCGCCAAAAGGATATGCATCTTCTACCAATTCATGTTGCTTAACATCTTCCAATAGCTGAAGCATATCTTTGCTTTTTACAGCCAGTAGTTTTTTTCCAAAAGTTTCAACAATACCCCTGGGAGTATTGATAGATAAAATCCTACCTGATTGAATTAAAGCTACCCTGTCGCATAAACTTGCTTCATCCATATAAGGAGTAGAAACAAGGATGGTGATACCCTCTTCTTTCAATCGTTTCAGCATTTCCCAGAATTCTTTTCTTGATACTGCATCTACACCTGTAGTTGGTTCATCTAAAAACAATACCGATGGACGGTGAATCAAAGCACAGCTCAAAGCAAGTTTTTGTTTCATACCACCAGAAAGTTTGCCGGCTCTCCTGTCTTTAAATGGCTCTATATGCGAATAAATTTCTTTTACCAGATCATAATTCTCTTCGATAGTAGTATTGAAAATGGTTGCAAAGAAATCCAGATTCTCTTTTACTGTCAGGTCCTGATACAGAGAAAACCTTCCCGGCATATATCCCACCCTTTTACGGATAGCTAAGTAATCTTTCACGACATCAAAACCATCAACACTTGCTGTTCCTTCTTCCGCAATTAATAATGTAGTAAGAATCCTGAACAAAGAAGTTTTACCGG
>JBARSW010000609.1:0-4716 GCA_049644925.1 Chitinophagaceae bacterium
CACCTGTTAAAAATTTAGTGATTGATGGAATTTCTTTTCAGCATACGGGCTGGTTGCGGCCCTCATTGCAAGGCCATGTGCCTCATCAGTTGGGTTTGTATATGACGGAAGCGTACCGCTTAAAACCAGCAGGCACTGCAACAAAACCAGGGTTAGATAATCAGGCATGGGTTGGCCGCCAGGCAGCTGCGGTGGAACTGAATTATACGGAGCGGACAAGAATTAAAAACTGTTCTTTTCTTCACTTAGCGGCAACGGGTGTTGATTTGAAAAAAGGTGTAAAGGACAATATGACAAAGAATAATTTGTTCAGTGATATTGGGGGCACGGCAATATTAGCAGGTAACTATGGTGATGAAGGACGGGAAATTCATTTGCCTTTTAATCCGAAAGATGAACGGGAAAAATGCGATGTTATTTTTATTGAAAATAATTTTATCACCAATGCTACTAATGAAGACTGGGGAACTGTGGGTATTGGCTGTGGTTTTGTTAGTAGAACAAGTATTCGTCATAATGAAATTGAAAACGTATCATACAGTGGTATCAGTTTAGGTTGGGGGTGGACCCCCGAACAGAATATGATGAAGAACAACAGGATTGTTGCCAACAAAATTCATCACTATGGCAAATGGAATTACGATTGCAGTGGTATTTACACATTGAGTGCACAGCCAAATTCGGTGATTGAAGAAAATTACATTGACAGTATTTATAAATCTCCCATTGCACACCTGCCTTCGCATTGGTTTTATATTTATACAGATGAAGGCTCTTCCAACTTTAGTGTAAAAAACAACTGGACACCATCTCAGAAATATTTACAAAACGCCAACGGACCTGGTAATGTGTGGAGCAATAATGGTCCACAAGTGCATGACAGCATAAAACAAAATGCCGGATTGGAAAATCGGTTTCAATATTTAACAGCGAACAAAACTGCAAAAGTTCAGGCAGTTAACGAAGAACATAACGAAGTAATTGAACTGGTAGTGAAAGATGGCAAGCAATTAGATCTGCCCAAACTCAAACAATTACTGGCAAGTAACAACATGGACAGCAATGCAATTTATCACTGGCAGAATCATTATGTGATTTTTGATAAAGTACAGGACTTGGGTGTGATGGAAGGCAGGTTACTGAATAATTTTCCGGAGGCAACCGTGAAAGCTTACCACAATATGTTTTATGAGTACAGCAAGAAAAAACATTGTGCTGATAAAACAACAGCGAAAGAATGGCAGCATATTATCTTAACAGCCAATCTTGTCAATGATAAAAAATTGCAACAAGAGTATTTGGATTATCATGCCACTCAATTTGAGAAATGGCCAGATATAGCAAGGGGATTTTGTAATGCTGACTTTCAGCAGTTGCTGATTTTTAAGAATGGACGTCAGCTTGTACTTGTTATCAGTATTCCCAAAGGAAAAACATTAGACGAATTAAATCTAAAGACAACTGAGAATAATCCGAAGATGATTGAATGGAATAAAATAATGGGCAAATATCAGGAAGGAATACAAGGGACGAAGAAAGGAGAGACCTGGGTGTTTTTACAAAAACTATAAACGTAGTAACTATGTTGAATATTGGAATATTGGGTCTAGGCGAGGGCCGCAGCACCATAAGTGCCGCTATTAACAGTAGCAAGCTGCATCTTAAAATGATTTGCGACCAAAATTTGGAGACATGTCGCCAGAGAGCTGATGAATTTAAAATGTATGAATACACCACAGACTATAATGATATGCTGCAAGATGCAGAAATAGACATTATAGCGATTTACACTCCCGATCATTTACATGCAGAACATATAAAGCTTGCATTGTTGCATAACAAGCATGTTGTATGCACTAAACCTTTTATAGATGATTTAAGTAAAGCAAGAGAATTACTTGAGTTGCAAAAGAAGACTGGCAAGAAAGTTTTTGTTGGGCAAAGCTCCCGGTTCTTCGAGCCATATAAAAGACAACGGAAAGACTTTGAAGAAGGTGTAATCGGCGATTTGATTACTGTTGAAAGTCATTACAACGCTGACCATCGTTGGTTTTTGGAAAAAAAATGGGCATTGGAAAAATCGTTTAAATGGCTGTATGGCGGATTAAGTCACCCCGTTGATTTTATTCGGTATTATTTGCCCGATATAGAAGAAGTTATGGGTTATGGCATGATAAGCAGCAATGGAAAAACAGCAGGTTTGAAAAATGAAGACACGATGCACTTTATTTTTAAAGCTACAGATGGAAGAATAGCAAGGGTAAGTGGTGTTTATACTTCGCCAACACAACCGGTGCAAAGAGAAAGTGGCATGAGCTGCATACTAAGAGGTACACCTGGTGCCAGTCAGGCCGATTATCATGAACTGCGATATGCAGTTACCACAAAAGAGGCAGAAGAAAAAATTATTACCTGGGGTGATGCTTCATTGAAGCATTATTTCCGTTTCGAAGGCCAAAGCCACCATGCCGGGGAGTACCAGAATTATTTGGAATACTTTGTTGATTCAATCGAAAAAAACTTTACTGCTTATCCGGATATGAAAGAAGGTATTGGAACAGTGGCTTTGCTACAGGCAATGGATAAAAGTTTACAAACAGGAATGCCGGTGAAGGTGAAAGATGTTTTAAACGAGTACGACTTAGCCCCCTAAATCCCCCGAAGGGAGACTTTTGAGGCTTCAATAATATAAACAACCTTTAATAATTTTAAACTTCATACTCCTCCCCTTCGGGGAGGTTTGGAGGGGCCGCAATGAATAAAATTTACGATAAATTAACGGGGCTCGACTTTGCCATCGTGGCCTTTTATTTGGTTGCGTTATTAGTCATTGGTTATATCGCCAGTTTTAGAAATAAAAAGAAAGACGAAACGCTTTTCATGGCGGGCAATTCGCTTAATTGGTACAGTATTGGTTTTAACATGTGGGGAACGAATGTTGGCCCTTCCTCATTATTAGCATTTGCAAGTATTGGTTATACCGCTGGTATCGTTGGTGGAAATTTTGAATGGTATGCTTTTATATTCTTATTGTTATTAGCTATGGTTTTTGCACCAAGGTATATAGCCAGTAAAGTAAGTACCATGCCGGAGTATATGGGTAAGCGATATGGAAAAAGCACACAGGATATTTTAGCAGGCTATGCACTCATCAAAATATTAATCAGCTGGCTTTCCTTAGGTTTATTTAGCGGGGGCATTCTTGTAAGGCAGATATTAGGAATACCTATGTGGCAATCTACAATCGTATTGGTTGCATTTTCTGGTTTATTCACCTATATGGGCGGTTTAAAGGCTATTGCAAAGGTGAATGTTTTTCAAATGATAATATTAATAATTGTTTCTCTTACTTTAACGTTTTTAGGATTAAGAGAAATTGGTGGCATAAGTGCTTTAGTTAGTAAAACTCCTTCAAATTTTTGGAACCTTACGAGGCCGGCATCTGATGCAGGCTATCCGTGGCATGCTATCTTGTTGGGCTATCCCGTTTCTGCAGTTGCCTTTTTTTGTACCGATCAGAGTATGGTGCAAAGTGTACTGGGTGCCCGTAATTTAAAGCAGGGTCAGTTAGGTATTAATTTCATTGGCTGGTTGAAAGTACTGGCATTGCCTATGTTTATTTTACCGGGGATTATTTGTTTTGTGTTATATCCAAACATTGGCGACGATAAATTAGCTTACATGACAATGGTTACTAATTTATTTCCTGCTGGGTTAAATGGGTTGGTGATTTGTGTACTCATTGCGGTATTGGTCGCAACCATTGGTTCGTCTTTAAATGCATTAAGCACCGTTTTTACAAAAGATATTTATGTAAATAATATTAATAAGAACGCCACAGTAAAGCAACAAATAAATGTTGGTCGTATGGTGGTAATTATAGGTTGTGTATTAGCTGTACTCATGGCTATTGCACTGGATAATGTAAAAGGAAAGACATTGTTCGATATTTTCCAATCTATATTGGGATATTTGGCACCGCCACTTGCAGTAACTTTTTTATTGAGTGTGTTTTGGAAACGTACAACTAAATTAGCCGTTAATGTAGTATTGTCAATTGGCTCAGCTGTTAGTCTGTTTACTGGTATGCTAAACTTGTGGATTTTGCCGCCCAATAGTGAGACAGGCGAAAACACCTGGTGGCCACATTATTTTTTAGTTTCCTTTTATTTGTTTGTATTGCTATTTGTAGCGGCCATTGTAATTTCTCTGGTAGATAAAAATAAAGTGAAAGCAACCATAGAAGAAGGTGCATTACCTAAAACAGATAAGCAGGTGAAAATTCTCTTTGTTTTATTAGGACTTGTTATACTATCCCTCTACATCATTTTTAACGGACATTAATTCACTCTCTAAAAATATATACTTGAATATATGGAACATAAAAAAGGAAGTTTAAAAAGTACAATCGCCGTATCGCTGACAAATTACCTTGATGCTGGCGCCATTGTAGCTGGCGCAAGCGGACTAACTCTTTGGCAAAATTACCTCGAGCTTAACGAAGGGCATCTCGGTTGGTTGAATGCAATCAGTGCCAACGCCTTTGGTGCGGCTATCGGCGCTATTTTCGGTGGTTTCCTCGCCGACAGATACGGACGAAAAACCATTTACACCTACAATATGCTGGTGTATATGCTGGGTATTGCCATTATCATGTTCGCTGTTAATTACCCCATGCTGTTAACCGGTTTCCTGGTTACTGGTATTTCAGTGGGA
>JBARSW010000610.1:0-3563 GCA_049644925.1 Chitinophagaceae bacterium
ACTATCCGAACCACCACATTACTCTGATTCAAAAACTAATCTGCATACTACGCTATTCAGCATTTTTTCATACAAACTGCATTGTTTCGCTTGGCAATTTAAGAAGGAAATTAGCTTAAGAAGATACAATACATAAAACCACTTAGTCACTGCTAAATTAATTTGGTATAAACCAGATTCAGTGCCATATTTTTAGGAATGGCCCGTTCTTCCCACTCACCTTTATGATGCCAATTCA
Source organism: Chitinophagaceae bacterium (assembly GCA_049644925.1). Classification (GTDB taxonomy): domain Bacteria; phylum Bacteroidota; class Bacteroidia; order Chitinophagales; family Chitinophagaceae; genus JJ008. Next base: position 239 of record JBARSW010000610.1, read on the forward strand.
ATGTTCCTTGAAATCACCCATTTGTAACTTCCAAATTCCATTTTATGAAAGCCAATTATGCCAAACCAACCGATACCCTCGTAAAAAAAATCAACCCTTTAGAGGTACCTGCCCCCAAGCTGAGCGATGACGCTTTTTATATATTGGTACTAGCCAGCCTATTAAAAAAATTAATAGCCCCGGTTACATTACGTCAATTTCTTGCACCCGGTAATGCTGTACCCAGTTGATTAACTTTCATAAATATTAATCTGCGTTGTCTTAATTTCTTTTTGGGGGTATTATTTTTTATTATCAAATATTTATTTTATCTTCAAAAGAGAGTAAATAGTATGTGTGTTTATTTCTTCTCTGAAGGTAGCAAGGCCGGTTCTAAAAAGCCTTATTTGGTTAGCATCCAATGATTCCGTGAAACTGACTATTAAATAAACCTTTTTAGATGGAAATTATATCCCCTCAAGAGCATAGTTATTTTAATGCATTACTCGAAGCCTTTCCAGATGCAATTGTAATTGTGAATGCACAGGGTATTATTCAGCACACAAATTCCCAAACAGAAATATTATTTGGATATAAAAAAAATGAGCTGGCTGGTAAAGCAGTTGAAGTTTTAATTCCTGCAGATACTCATCAAACCCATATAAAGCATAGAGATAATTTTTCTAAAAATTCTCATGTCGAAACTATTATTACAGGCTCCAGCCTGGAAGTAATAAAAAAAGATGGAACAAAATTTTCAGTTGAAATAAGTTTGTCACCACTTAAAACAGATGAGGGTAATTTTATTTTAGCTTCCATCCGAGATGCTTCCAGTCACAAATTTGCAGAAGAAAAATTAATACAACTTTCCCTGGCTGTAGAACAAAGTCCTGCATCGGTCATTATTACCGACACAAAAGGGAATATTCAATATGCAAATAAAAAATTCATGGATGTAACCGGATATGGGCCAGAAGAAGTGATGGGCAAAAATCCCAGAATATTGAAATCGGACCATACTTCAGAAACTGAATATGCAGAACTTTGGAAATGTATTGCGTCCGGGCAAGAATGGCAGGGTGAATTTCATAACAAGAAAAAAAATGGGGAGCTATATTGGGAAAAAGCCTTAGTATCTCCCATCTTCGATACAAAAGGAAAAATCATCAACTTTCTTGCAATTAAAGAAGATATTTCCGAACAAAAAAAAGCAGAAAAAGAATTAACAGAAAAAGAATTTTTCTTGCGGGAATCTCAAAAGGCCGGAAAAATCGGTTCTTATAAAACAAATTTTGTAACAGGATATTGGCAATCGTCAGAAACCCTTGACAATATATTCGGGATTGATGAAAACTATGACCGGAATATCGCAGGATGGTTAGGAGTTATACATCCCTACGATAGGCCAAAAATGGAAGAATACCTCAATTTGGAGGTTATCGGCAAACGAAAATCATTTAACAAGGAATACAGAATTCAGGCAATTAATGATAAGCAAACCAAATGGCTGCTCGGATTGGGTGAGGTAATAATTGATGACAGCGGAAATGTCACAGGATTGATTGGAACGATTCAGGATATTACCGAACGCAAAAATGTGGAAGAATTGCTCAGGCAATCCGAATTGAATCTCCGTACCATTTTTGATAATACCAATACCGGCTTTTATTTACTTGATATAGACGGAAACATTATTTCATTCAATAAAATTGTAAATCAATTCGCAAAACTTTCGTTTGGCTTTGAGCTGCAGGAGAAAAAAAACCTGATCATGATGATTTCTCCTGATAGGCGACAGCAATTTTATGATATGCGCCGCGAAATAATCAGAGGCACCAATTTTAATTACGAGATCAATTATCCTCAATTGGATGGCGCCATTATCTGGTACAGTGTAAATGCTAGCCAGGTATGCGACTCAAACGGAAAAGTGATTGGATTCTGTGTGGCAGTAAATGATATTACAGAAAGGAAAAAGGCAGAAGACAGAATACGGGAAAGCGAAGAGACCTTTCACAGGGTGTTTAATGAATCTGCTGATCCTATTATGTTGCTTCAGGACACAAGATTTATTGATTGTAATAAGTCAGCCTTTTCAATTTTTGGGTTCTCTTCAAACACAGATATTTTCAATAAGAACCCCTGGGAACTATCACCCGAAAAGCAACCTGATGGCAGGCTTTCATCCGAAAAGGCAAAAGCAATGATTGCCAAAGCGTTGCAGAAGGGTTATAATCAATTTGAATGGATACATATAAAAACCAGTGGTGTTGAATTTCCCGTAGATGTGATGCTGACTCCAATCATTCTTAATGGTAAACAAGTAATTTATGCCGTGCTGCGGGATATTACCGAAAGAAAACAGGCGGAAGAAAAAATTTTCAAAACCAACCGCTTGTATTTCTTTGTCAGTCAGCTTAACAAGATGATTTTGCGAACTACTGACGAAGCAGCACTTTTTAAAGAAGCCTGTCGTATTGCTATAGATTTTGGAAAATATAAAATGGCGTGGATTGGGATGATTGATGAAGTCACTAAAAAAGTAACCCCTGTGATGCACGCCGGCATAGAAAAAGGCTATCTTAATTTTGTAAAAAACATCTCCATTAAAGATGTACCAGAGGGAAGAGGACCGACAGGGAAAGCTATCAGGGAAGACAGTTATATTCTTTGTAATGACATTGAAAACGACCCGCTAATGGCGCCATGGAAAAAAGAGGCACTTAAACACGGTTATCGTTCATCTTTGGCGCTGCCAATAAAAAAATTCGGGAAAGTAATTGGTGCTTTTTCTATTTATTCTGATGTAAAAGATTTTTTTAACACCGAAGAAATTGCCTTGCTCGAAGAAGTAACTCATGAGGTATCTTTTTCATTAGAAAATTTTGAGAAAGAAACGCTGCGCAAGAACTCCGAAGTAAATCTCCGGGAAAGCAATGAACGGTATGAGTTTGTAAACAAGGCCACCCACGATACCATCTGGGAATGGGATTATCGCACCAATAAAGGCAAGTGGGGGGAAGGAATTATTTCTACGTTCGGGTATACAAAAGATCAACAAAATTATGCAAAACACTGGCATAACGAATTTGTACATCCTTTAGATAAAGAAGGATTACGAAATACATTGGAAAACTGCCATAGGGAGGGAAAAGATAACTGGCAGTATGAATATCGTTTCCGTTGTGCTGACGACAACTATAAATATGTGTATGACAAGGGGTTTATCCTTTATGATAAACAGGGTGACCCCTACCGCATGATTGGGGCGATGACTGATATAACAGAAAAGAAAAGACTGGAAAGAAAACTGGTTCAGCAACAGATCAAACATCATAAATTAATA
>JBARSW010000611.1:0-4541 GCA_049644925.1 Chitinophagaceae bacterium
GGACTGAGCATCAGGAGTAAATTCAATTTTCAATTTTAGAGAATAGCTACCGTTGCTTGTCGCAATATTGTATGTTTCTTCAGTAAAAATCATTTCAGTTATTCCGGAAAGAGAACTCCCTTTTTCAGGATGATGGATTTCACTTAATCTTTTATTATAATTATAAAAGGCAGATAATACTTTTGTATCCAATAATAGAAGTGCAGGATTGTAAAGAGCAAAAATTTCGCCATTTAAAGGGCCGGCTTTTGCACCGACAGGCCTGTTATCCTGAACATTAATTAGCGGTTTTAATATATTATTGTACTTAAGGATGGGCCAATAACTTGCATACTTATCTCCGGTTTTTATAAACCGTCCAGAAAATGGATCATTATAATTTAAAGCTATGTTAGCAAATGGGTACGGTTGTGACATCAACCAATTAAGATCAACAGCTAACTGTCCATTGAATTGGTTAAGGATTCCATTGTTACTGTTATCCCATTCCCAAACAGAAGGAGAGAATATTATTAAATTATCGGCATCAACATGCTCATTCAAAACAAGTGTATTGACCTGCACTTCATTGCCATTGGCAATACCTCCAATTGTATTTGCTGTACCAGCTTTAATCCGTCCATTTCCAGTAGAACCATAAACAGCAGTAAACCCTGCTCCAGGCTTTGCTGAACCAGGATTTGCTGGGTTATATATCCTATATCCATAATCTATGAATACTTCATTGCCGTGTCCGTCAAATTCAACAAATCCATCCCAGGACTGATTGATACATTTGAATGATTGAATAGTGATTTTTAATTGGCCGGAAGTTGGATTTTGGCTAAAACAAATTATTGATAGTTGCATAACCAAAATGAAGAGAAGTGTTTTTTTCATACAATTTATTTTATGATGTAAATATGTCTGATTAAGGAATGATATTCTATCCCTGAAAAACCGGATATTTCTATAAAGAGAAAAAATCATGGAAAAAGGGGAGAATAATAACTTCTGATGGTTTGTTAATTTGTATTAAATTGAAGAAAACCTTTTTAAATGAGAAAGAGTCTTTTTATACTACTGTATGTTGTTATTTCACTTGCATGCAAAGCACAGAGCGAAAGAACAAGTGACAGTCTGATTAATCTTTTGAAAATAGCAAAGGAAGACACAAACAAAGTGAACCTGTTATATAGTATTGGGGATGTGTTTGAAAGTTCTTACCCTGACTCAGCCAAAAAATATATTTACGAAGGAGGCGCACTAAGCAAGAAAATAGGATACACAATTGGCACTCAAAAATTTTACAGAAGAATGGGCTATGTTTTTGCAGTGCAATCCCAATATGATTCCTTGCTGCTTTACAGCCAGCTTAGTCTAGAGACAGCAAAGACCCTGAAAGATACTTTTAATATTGGTGTTGCACTATTTAATATGGGTATAGCATATCGTTTTAAATCGGATTATGAAAATGCCATCCATTATAATCTGGAAGGAGCCAGGATACTGGAAGACAAAGGATTTACTAATATTGAGTCGCCTTTGTATGACGGATTACAGGTTCTTTACATGACACTTTCACAATACGACAAAGCAATATTTTATGGTGAAAAATCAGTAGCTGCAGGGCGGTTGGTCAGTGATAAAACCCAACTAGCCGTTGCCTTATCAAATCTTGCACTCAGTTATATGGAAGTGGACAGGCTTTCAGATGCCAAAAATGTTTCATCCGAAGCTATTGCTATTGCAGAAACTATCAATAACAAAAGTGTAGCAGGGGCTGCTTTAAATAATCTTGCAGATATAGCAATAAGGCAGGGGGAGTTTACATTGATAAAAAAGTATTGCGAAAAGAGCCTTTTAATACATCAGGAATTAAATTCTTCTGAGGGTGTTGCAATTTCCAAACGAGGGCTTGCCATCTATTATCTGTCTCGACAGGATTTTGGGAATGCCAAAAAATTTGCTGATGAAGCTCTTAAAATCAATGTGGAACATAATTATTTGCTGGAGAAATCACAATGTTTGAAAACCATTTCTCACATTTTTTTTGCCATGCATAATTATTCAGAAGCATTTAAATATTTGCTTAAAAGCCAGAAAACCGAGGCAGATATTTTTACTGAAACACTTTCTCAGAAGGAAGCGGTAATGAAGGTTAAATACGAAACAGAGAAAAAAGAAGTTCAAATAAAAAAGTTAGAGGCTGAGAAGAAAGTACAGCAACTTTCCATTCGTCAAAAAAAATCACTTAATTATATTTTAATTGGCGGGGCTGCTACATTACTGGTTATATCCCTGCTCTCTTACCGCACTTACAGACAAAAGCAAAAGCTGCAACAGCAACGCATTGCCGAGTTGGAAACAGAAAAACAATTGCTGGCAACTGAAGCCGTCTTAAAAGGCGAAGAACAGGAACGAACCCGCCTGGCAAAAGACCTGCATGATGGACTTGGAGGCATGTTGTCAGGCATTAAATATTCATTTCAAACAATGAAAGGTAACCTTATCATGACGCCTGAAAACCACCAGGCTTTTGAACGCAGCATGGATATGCTGGATAGTTCTATTAAAGAAATGCGAAGGGTGGCACACAATATGATGCCGGAAGCTCTGGTGAAATTTGGATTAGATACTGCATTAAAAGATTTTTGTAATGATATTAATCAGTCTGGTGCAATACAGGTAAACTACCAATCTATAGGAATGGAGAATACAGAAATTGAACAAACAACTGCCATCACCATATACAGAATTGTACAGGAGCTTATAAATAACACGATGAAACATGCTGCAGCAAAATCAGCTATTGTACAGGTTAGTAAAACAAACGAAGTGATTAGTATTACAGTGGAAGATGATGGAATTGGATTTGACCCGGTACTTCTGCAAGCTGGTAAGGGAATCGGTTGGAGTAACATCCAAAGCCGTATAGATTTTCTAAAAGGGAAATTAGATGTACAGTCCTCTTTAGGTAAAGGCACGTCTGTTCATATAGAATTAAAAATTGCATAATTTTAAATAATCCAGCAAATTGGGTAAATAATTGTATGGCTATAAAAGTTTTTATAGTAGATGATCATTATATGGTAATTGAAGGTATCCGTTCATTATTGCAAAATGAAAAGGGTATTGAATGGATGGGGCATGCATCCAATTCAGCATCCTGTTTGGCTTTTTTACACCAGGAACAACCGGATGTGCTTTTAATGGATATCAATCTGCCGGATAAGAGCGGTATAGATTTATGTAAAGACGTAAAAGCAAATTATCCCTCAGTATTTATCATCGGCCTCAGCACTTTTAACCAGCAAAGTTTTATTCAGAAGATGATTGATAACGGAGCATCGGGCTATGTGCTTAAAAATGCCACACAGGCAGAATTAATGGAAGCAATAGAAACAGTGGCTAAGGGAAAAACATTTTTTAGTAATGAAGCTGCCTTGTCTTTACGAAAAAGTAATGAGGCCCAAACACCGGTATTGACAAGGAGGGAAAAAGAAGTGCTGGAACTGATTGCCGGAGGAATGACCAATAACGAAATTGCAGAAAAGATATTTGTCAGTGCCAGTACAGTTGATACACACCGAAAAAATCTTTTGGCAAAAATGGGTGCAAAAAATACAGCTGAGCTGGTGAAGCTGGCTTTTTTTTACAAACTGATTGCAATCGAAAACTGATAAAAGAAGAAGGAATAACAGGCAATTGGAGTAATTGCACAAACATTCTTCTCATTTGTTGTTATTCAAAATCTTCGTATAGTAAATACTTTTTCCTGATTTTTTTGAACTCGGTTAGTTTGGGTTCCCAGCTTTTACGGATCTCTTCTTCTGATTTGCCGGCCTTTACTTGTTGCCATAATTCGTTATTACCTGCCAGTTTTGTAATAAAAGATTGTTCCATATTGCCAGATTTAGGAACGAGGAAAAAACTGTCCTTTTGCGGAAATTGTTTGTAAGCTTCTATCAGCCATTTCAATTGCACCTTATTGTCAACCTTAGCCAATACTTCATCCGAGGTACCACTTAAGTCCCAGCCATAACAAACTTGGCCATATAATTTTGATTTTTTGGCTCCCTCATTCGGATTAGGGGTAAATGCAAATAGATCCTTTGGTAAGGAAGGATGTCCAAAAACCTGGAACTGTTTGTTGGTCCCACGTCCTTCGCTTAATACAGTGCCTTCAAAAAAACAGGTAGAAGGATAAAGATAAATGGATTGAATATTGGGAAGATTAGGAGAGGGCTTAATTGGTAAAACGAATTTACTTTTATGATTATAGCCGGCACATTTAATTATCTGAAAATGAAAAGGAGTGTCTGCGGAATTTTGTCCAAAATTCTTATAATAATCATATCTGGCATTCGCATTGGTACTCAGCCATTTTTCTCCGGCTATCATCATCGCATATTCAGCTATCGTCATTCCATACACAATAGGTACCGGCTGCATTCCTACAAAAGATTTATATTTTTTATCCAGAACCGGGCCATCTACATAATGTCCGTTAGGATTGGGGCGGTCAAGTATCATCAACGGTTTGCCAAGTTCAAATGCAG
>JBARSW010000612.1:0-9322 GCA_049644925.1 Chitinophagaceae bacterium
CGCAACATAATATTAAGTGTATAGAACTAATTCCCTCCAGAAATAACAAGGCCATTTTAGAAGATTTTGTAACCTTTTTCCAAAAAAGAAATTATATCATTCTTTTTGGAACAGAACACAACACTCCGGAATTAACTCCCTTGCAGGTAGACATTAGCGAAAGGCTTCAGCAAATATCTTACGATAGTGCCTGTATTATAGCTGCACACCAATATCTGAAATCAAAAAATGAAGAAGGATTTTTAGATAAAAATCATATTCCAAGAGTAGAAGAAATGGATAGCTTTATTGATTTGGGAAAACGTAGAATTGAGGAATGGATAAATTAAATAAATACTTTTGGCCTTTTATTCAATAAATAATAAATAAAATCATTTTTTGAAATGCGAAAAGCGGAAAATAAAATAGTAATCGTTACCGGGGCCGCTAAGGGGTTTGGGCAAGGAATTGCTACAGATATGTTTGAACAAGGTGCCCATGTTGTTATTGCAGACCTGGATGAGGCCGGTGGCTTGGCACTTGAAAAACAATTAAATGAAAGACAGAACGGAAACAGGGCGTTGTTTGTAAAATGTGATATTTCAAATGAAGCAAGTGTGGAAAATCTGATGAACAAAGTATATGAAGTCTTTGGCGGATTGGATGTGTTAATCAGTAATGCCGGTGTGTTGAAAGCAGGCTCCCTGGAAGAAATGAAAATAGACGACTTTGATTTTCTAACGAAAATAAATTATACCGGTTTTTTTCTTTGCACCAAACATGCAGCGAGAATTATGAAACTGCAAAATAAAAATAAGCCGGCAGATTACATGACGGACATCATACAAATCAATTCCAAATCAGGACTGAGAGGCAGTAATAAAAACTTTGCATATGCAGGTAGCAAATTTGGCGGTATTGGTTTAACACAGTCCTTCGCACTGGAATTAATCCCCTATAATATTAAAGTGAATGCCATTTGCCCGGGAAACTTTTTTGAGGGACCGCTTTGGTCAGATCCAGAAAAAGGTTTATTTGTTCAATATTTAAAAACCGGAAAAGTTCCGGGTGCAACATCTATTGCTGAGGTAAAAAAACATTATGAATCACAAGTTCCGATGCAGCGGGGTTGCCAGGTAGAAGATGTAATGAAAGCCATCTATTATATTATGGATCAAAAATATGAAACCGGGCAGGCTATACCGGTAACCGGAGGACAGGTGATGTTGAGTTAAATGATAATAAAAATCATAAATTCTTACAAATTGCCGATTATAAATTAAATGAAAAATACAAATACTAAACCTATGTTACAGAATCAAGATCAACTTTGTATCAACACCATCCGTACCCTATCAATGGATGCAGTTCAGGCCGCTAATTCAGGTCATCCGGGAACACCAATGGCATTGGCACCTGTAGCCCATACATTGTATAATAATTTTATGAAGTTTAATCCGCATAATCCGGATTGGATGAACCGGGACCGGTTTATACTTTCAGCCGGCCATGCTTCTATGTTGCTTTACAGTGTACTGGCAATAAACGGTTATGGTGTTTCATTGGATGATATTAAATCCTTTCGTCAACTTCACAGCAAAACACCTGGTCATCCTGAATACAAACATACACCGGGTGTAGAAACCACCACCGGGCCCCTGGGACAAGGTTATGCAACAAGTGTTGGAATGGCATTGGCACAAAAATGGCTGGCTGCACATTTTAATAAACCAAATTTTCCTTTAATTGATTACAACATTTTTTCTGTTGGTGGTGATGGTTGTATGATGGAAGGTATATCAAGTGAAGCAGCCTCATTTGCCGGACATCTTGGCCTCGACAATTTAATCTGGATTTATGACAACAATAAAATAACCATTGAAGGAGATACCGACCTTGCTTTTAGTGAAGACGTAGCAACAAGGTTTATGGCTTATGGCTGGAATGTTTTAAAAGTTGCAGATGTAAATAATCTTGAAGAATTAAATCTTGCAATACAGAATGCAGTAGCTGAAAAAACAAAACCATCACTGATAATTGCAGATAGCCACATTGCTTATGGCGCCCCTACCAAACAGGATACTCATGGTGCACACGGAGCGCCGTTGGGAGATGAAGAAATCAGAAAAACAAAAGAATTTTATGGATGGGATCCTGATAAAACTTTTTATATTCCTGACCAGGTAAAAGAATATTCCGAACTCATTATCAAGAGGGGAAAACAGCAGAATGAAGTTTGGAATAATTTATTCTCCAATTATAAATCAGCCTATCCCGAATTGGCTGTTGAGCTGGAATTAATAATAAGAAAAGAACTACCTGCCGGATGGGATAGTGCTATTACTCCTTTTGGAACAGAAAAGAAAATTTCAGGACGTTCAGCAAGCAGTGTTGTATTAAATGCGCTAGCCGCTAAAATACCATTTATGATTGGCGGTTCTGCCGACCTGTCGCCTTCTAATCTTACCGATATTAAAAAAGGAGGTTCTATACAACGAAATAATTTTGACGCAAAGAATATCCATTATGGAATAAGGGAACATGCAATGGGTGCTATTGCAAACGGGCTTGCATTAAGCGGACTAAAAACATATGCATCCACCTTTTTGGTTTTTTCTGATTACTGCCGCGCCTCTATTCGTCTTTCAGCTTTAATGCAAATTCCGGTTACCTATATTTTTACACATGACAGTATTGGTGTGGGCGAAGATGGCCCTACCCATCAGCCCATTGAACATGTAGCTTCATTAAGGGCTATACCAAATTTAGAAGTTATACGACCGGCAGATGCCAACGAAGTGGCCGTGATATGGAAATACATTATGCAATCAAAGAATACTCCAACTGCATTGATTTTAAGCAGGCAGGATTTACCGGTAATTGATAGCACAAAGTATGCGGCTGCAGAAAACGCATTACAGGGAGGATATGTTTTAGCAGATGCCGGTGAGACACCAGCAATAATTCTGATAGCTACCGGTTCAGAAGTACAGTTTGCTTTAGCTGCTTATGAACAATTAAAGCAAGAAGGTATTAAAGCAAGAGTTGTAAGCATGCCCAATGCAAAATTATTTCAACGGCAGAGCCCGGAATATCAAAATGCTGTTTTGCCTGCAACGGTAAGAAAAAGAATTGCCATTGAAGCCGGCGCTACATTTGGCTGGGAAGTGTTTGTTGGTTTACCTGGAGACGGAGAAGTTATCGGAATGACAACTTTCGGTGCATCCGGCAAAATAGATGCGTTGTATAAAGAATTTGGTATTACCGCAGATGCCATTATCAAAACAGCAAAGAAATTGATTAACAATAACTGATTCCTGCATTCTCTAACTATTAATTTTTATGAAAACAAAAGCAGTTCGTCTTTATAGCAAAAATGATTTACGATTAGAAGAATTTGAATTACCTGCTATTAAAGAAAACGAAATACTGGCAAAGGTTTTTTGCGACAGCTTGTGTATGTCTTCTTACAAAGCAAGTAAACAGGGCGAAGATCATACGAGAGTCCCCAATGATGTGAAAAATAATCCGGTTATTATCGGGCATGAATTCAGCGGCGAAATATTGGAAGTGGGAAATAAATGGCAAAGCCAATTTTCTGTTGGACAAAAATTTGCCATTCAACCGGCTTTGAATTATGAAGGCGGTCCGGTTGGTTTGTTAAGTGCACCGGGCTATTCCTATTCCTATATTGGTGGAGATGCCACTTTTATTATTATTCCTAACGAGGTAATGGAAATGGATTGCTTGCTTACATTTGGTGGCAGCGGATATTACACGGCGGCACTTACGGAACCATTGTCCTGTGTTATTGGCGCCATGCAGGCCAACTATCATACCACACCCGGCAGTTATGCCCATACAATGGGAACGGTAGATGGTGGAACAATGGCAATACTTGCAGGGGTTGGCCCCATGGGACTTACCGCTATCAATTATGTTATTAATGGAAAAACAACAAAGCCAAAGTTATTAGTCGTTACAGATGTAAACCAGGACAGGTTGAACAGGGCTGCTTCCCTATACTCGGTAAAAGATGCGGAGAAAGCAGGGATTGAATTAAAATATATAAACACTGGCGAAAGTACCAACCCGGTGGAACATCTTTTACAGTTGACCGATGGTAAAGGATTTAATGATGTGTTTGTTTTTGCTCCTGTTCCTGCTGTTATTGAACAGGCCGATGCAATTCTTGCTTATGATGGTTGTTTGAATTTCTTTGCCGGCCCTTCCAATACAGATTTTAAAGCTCCTTTTAATTTTTATAATGTTCATTATAATGCAACGCATATTGTTGGCACCAGTGGTGGCAATAATTCAGATATGAAAGAAGCCATTGCGTTGGTATCTAAAGGTTTTGATTTAGCCGGATTGATAACCCATATTGGCGGATTAGATGCCGTGATTAATGCAACGCTGAATTTACCTAATATACCTGGCGGTAAAAAACTAATCTATACTGATATCTCACTCGAATTGACAGCACTGGAAGATTTTGAAGAAAAAGGAAAAACAAATCTGTTGTTCAGAAAATTATTTGAAATTATTAGTGAGAATAATGGCTTATGGAGTGTAGCAGCAGAAAAATATCTTATGGAGAACTGGAATAAAAATCCTGTTTGATTTTTAAATTACATTGCTGAGTAATGGCTTACTGGCTGCTATTACGGAGCGGTGTAATGCCGGGCTTGACCCGCCGGTATCTTTTCTAATTGTATTAATTTACTATGGATAGATAGCCATTAGAAGAAACTGAGAAACTGCAAGTTTTGCAGAGCCGTGGCTATTTTTTTCTTTATTTACTTTTTTTCTTGACAAAAAAAGTAACAAAAAAGTCAAGGCAAACACGAAGCCTCCGGCCGTTTTGCCGGCCAACGCACCTTTTGCTGGACTGGCAGCGGAAATATATTTTGAGATTAGGGATGAGTGGGGCAAGGTTTGATGACTCTGCAATCTTTTTTACGGAGCAACGAATGGCGCTGTGTTCCGCCTTATAATTATTTAAAGTAATTAGTTGTTGATAGAACGGCGGAACAAGGCGCTGGAAACTGTTGATATTTCGGAGGGGTGTCATGCCGGGCTTGATACCGAATCAAGTTTGGGACAGACTCCGGCATCTTATTTTTATTTGTATTAATTTCTCTGGCTGAAAGACATATAATGGAACTGCGAAACTGCAGGTGCCGGTTGCACAATTATAGCAATTGTCTTATTTTCAATTTTAAAAATTACTTCATGAAGTGGCTATACACGATCACCTTTGTACTGGCAATGTTTGCAGTTAATGCACAAAAAAAAACCAACCCTGATGAACTATACCCTGTATTTAAAAGCCTTAAAGTAAAGTGGGACAGGAATACGGATTATTTGAACGGGTCCACTGATGTAGATGAATGCATTTATGGCAATTGTAAAGATGGCGAAGCTGTACGCCTGATAACGGGCCCTGTGGTATCTAAGTACAATTACTATACTCTGTATGGAAACATATTTAAGGGGCAATTCTCTGAAGGCGGCAATCGTTTCAACGGAAAAGTTTATGCATTTAACCTGCCAGCCGGAGGTTATAAAAAAGAGAAAGAATTAAGAATAGGCACACCGCTGGATATTACGAATGATTCAACAATGAAGCCTTTTTACATAGGTGAAGGCTCTTACTATCTGGGGCCGAATAAGTATGGTTACATGAGGCCGGAGGAGTGGGGCTGGGATGGCGAAGTGAAAGACCATCCTGCACTGTCAAACCTTTTTTTAAATGCTGAGGTATATAAAGCAGTATTTGATAAAGGAGCTCTTAGCTGGATAGATGTAGGACTACCGGCACCCTGTCGCTTTATCCGTTACAGCGGCCATACGTTTGCCAGCGGCGACTTTATGTTTGGTAAAGCTCAATTAGATAATGGTGATCTGTATGAAGGTTTCTTTTTACGTAATAGTTTTCACGGGCCGGGCAGGCTTACTAAAAGGTCAGGAAAAATTCTGCAGGGCGTCTGGCAGATTGATTCGCTTATGCAGGATGTGGTAGTAGAATTTCCTCAAGCCTTGCTGCAACCCAGGTTACCAACCCCCACTCAATTTAAAATCACCGAATTGAATGGAATGGCTGTAAACAGCTTTCAATATCGTGCCACTGATATCTCGGACTTTTACGGGGAAGTAATAAATAATGAAGCTTCAGGATGGGGCATATGGAAAACCACATTTACAAAAGGCAATTTTAATAATTATCCTAGTGTGCCCGGATTTGCATACGGATACTGGAAGCATAATCAGTTAGATGGCCCGGGAATATATTTTGCAAATGCAGTTCAAACGGAATTCTGGATCAATACCGGTGTATACAAGAATGGCAAAATTGTACTGGGTAATTCACTCTACGCCGATTATTATTCGCTTGGCAACACACCAAGCTTTAAACATGGTTTTCCGGTATTGTCAACATACAAAATCAAACTATCCACCAATCCTTTACAGGGCTGTGGCATGGAAATGGAAGTGGGCTATAGCGGTGGTTATATATCTAAACCCACAGTGAGTAATATAAAAGAAGGCTACTATTCTAATGGCAAACTAACCGGGTTTTATTTTGAAAATGATAAAGAAAAAAAACGCAGCTATGAGTTTTTGAGTTTCCCCGCCTATCACCTTAACTGGCAATTTACGGAGGACGTTATAAAATCTGCGGAAGCCAGCACAAACGTCTGTTTTGATGTAATCAACAGGTACAAACCCCTGTTTGTTGCAGAGATGAAAAAGATATTGGAACAACGTATCGCTGGCGAAGCCTGGGCGAAAAGCCCCGAAGGCCAGGCACATAAACGGCTGGTAGAGCTGGAAAACCAGCGCTATGCCGAGCAGCGCAAAAAAGAATGTGATGCTGAATTTGCAAAGATTGGGGTTAAGGGGCGTACCTACAAGTACCGGACAGACTTAGTAATTCTTGAAGGTTACGATTGTGATAAAAAGGAATACATCGCATGGCGCCCAAAGCAGGGAAACGATATTTATAGTGATCCGGATATGACACAGGTAAGAGGGTTAATCACTTTTTCTTTAGACAAACTGACGCCATCTGTAAAACAATATCAAACCTGTTCAGACTGTGACGGCACCGGTAAGGTAATGGTTACTACCACTACCACCCGTACCAAAGAACTACCCTGGGGTTATTTTTCGGGCATTGAAACAAAGAGCATACGCACTACAACAAAAAAAGAGTTTGAGACCTGTAGCAAATGCAAAGGTTTGGCAATAGTACTCCACTGATAATAGCAGTACTTTTTGGCTTTGTTGGTTACTGCTAATGTTTCTAAGTCGCATCTAAAATAAGATGTACTTGAATTTATTCGCATATTGTAAAAGGTCTTAAAAGAACAGATTATTAAAGAGTACCCCCAGCTCTGCGAAACTTGAAGTTTCGCAGTAATATTTTGTGGCTTTCAGCCATAGTTAATTAATTCAAATAGAAAAAGATACCGGGTCAAGCCCGGCATGACACCGCTCCGTAGTATCAGCCTTTAATATTGCAGAGTCATTAAACCTTACCTCACTCATCCCCAATGTTAATATATATTTCCGCCGTTAGTCTAGCAAAAGGTGCGTTGGCCCGGCAAAACGGGCGGAGCCTTCGTGTTTGCCTTGACTTTTTTGTTACTTTTTTTGTCAAGAAAAAAAGTAAGTAGAGAAAAAAGCATTTAGCAAAACAAAACTCTTTGCTTCAAGACAAAGAAAGTGACAAATGCTGCAATTAAAATACAATGCCAAAAAGTAAAAAAGAAAGTAAAAGAAACCAAAGCAAGTATCGAACAAGATTCCAGAAGAAAACATTTTCATTTAACAACACTGCCGGTAGGCAAAAATGATTTTCGTCAACCTATTTCCATACAAGACATTGTGTGCAGTTTTTATTTTGATCTTGATTTTTTTCAAAAATATAACTTGTATATCTCTTAGCTTTATCAAGCTGGAAAAAGAAAGAACCGGATATAGTTCGATAACTCCATGGAAAGAACCCTATTCCCTATTTGCGCTGGTTATTAGTGTCAATTCAATCATGCTGTCAATTATAACCTGGATTTCTATCGGGTTCCAGAGCCCAACCGGTACCCAGGCACTTGTAACATTCATCCCATGATGTATTTTTCTTTGTTCTTGTTACTTTGGTCTCAATACCACTAAAATAACCCTGCGGAAGTTCTTTTGTTTTTGTTTCACTGGTAGTCACCATTTCGCCTCCTTCGCCGCCGCATAGTGTGCAACGGTAGAATTGCTTATCATGTTTTTGCCACATCTCATACAAACCAAACCTTAAATCTAATGGGTAGTCGAAAGCTATGCGTTTGCCAGGTTTGGTAATTGTTACTTTACCGTTTCTGCAATCAATAGAAGTTAGCCTCCCAATAAATGGTTGAGAGTTTACCGTACCTGCCATGGTGATCCCCAGTTGGTATTTATATTTTTGGTTGTCGGAAATACCAGGGCAGCCAGCGAGGGCTTTGTCGGTTTCCACTTTCTTCTTTTGTTCTTCAACGGGCTTACCCCCAACTTTTAGTCTCTCTTCTTCGTAAAATTTATCCACCGCTTTTTTTGCCCATGCTTTAACTGCATTGCTTTTGTCGGCGGGCAACTGCTCATATAAGGACTTAAAGTCAATAAAATCTGGAACGCCAGTTAGTATCTGGAATGCAGCCTCTGTATTGGTGTTGGCCACTTCCATTACCAAATCCTTAAAACATGCGGTCATTTTGCTTTTATCAAAACCTTCCTGTTGCAGGGCATAACCAAATTTACTTGCTGCCTGATACGCAAATGCAGGTTTAAATAACAACGGCTTATAAATAGCCAACAGTGAATCGTAGGCCTGTTGGGCCGTATTGGTTACCCCTTTCAAAAATTTTAAAAATACCTTAACTCCTTTCGGCTCACTGTATTTAGAAAAATAGGCGAATGAACTTAAAACGGTATTGGGTCCACTGCTTTTCCTATATTTCAGGAGATGAAGCAAACTATCAGTTCTCTGTCCCAACATCTTCCCAATTTCGTCACCAGAGTTTTTAGGAAGTGTAGTATAAACAGCCTCCCACTCCCAAGTTGTCGTTCCCATGGCACGGTCGGTGCTTTCTTTAATGAGTGAAGATGGTAACCCCGAAAAAGAATAAGGCGCCGTGTAATATTGCTGCCCAAGTAAATTTGTCTCCAGTGGAGTCGCGGTTAAAAAAGCTTGCCCCTTTTTAGGATCCTCGGCCACCTGTATCATTTTTATAACCGTGGACAGGAGATTATAGGTTGCACTATCCATCGATGTTGATTTCAAGCCCAGCTTCTTATCCTGACCAGCCGGTCC
>JBARSW010000613.1:0-1738 GCA_049644925.1 Chitinophagaceae bacterium
GAAAAAGCAAGAGCTGGCATCTCCTACCCTTTGCAATTTGCCGTTATTGATATACCTCTTTCATTGCAGGCAAGGCAATTTGGTACAACTGCCATTTGGAGTCCGGTTTCAAATTTAAACAACCCGGAAAGTTATACTCCCATTTTTAAAGGTTCTGCAGATCAATTATATACTATTGAAATAAAAACCAGTAGCGGATGTGTGACAACTGACAGGCAAATGATAAAAATTGTACCACATATTGATATCTATGTACCTACAGCATTTACTCCTAATAATGATGGATTGAATGATTATTTACACCCTACTTTAATGGGTATAAATGAGCTAAGCTACTTCCGGATATTCAACCGTTGGGGTCAATTAGTTTTTGATACAAAAAATGAATTACCCGGCTGGGATGGAAAAATTAATGGCCAGTTGCAATCTACACAGGTAGTAGTATGGATGGCTGAAGGAATTGGAATTGATAATAATCTGTACAGAAGAAAGGGCACATGTACTTTGGTAAGGTAACCTCAAGATTACCAATTTTTAAAATTGTTTTACCCAGATATGGATTTTTTTAAAACATTCATAAACCGGGGACAGAAAATGGGGAATTGGAAAAATAGAATAAAATCCCAAAAGGGCATTTATTTTATCACGGCAACCTCATTTTCAGCACCTTTCTTTTTAAAATACTGCATCAGGCTGCTCTCAGAAAATGTATTGATTCTTTTTACATTGATATGCCCGGTTAGTTCCCTAAACTGTTTTGTGCAGTTAGTTATAAAAAGGCCATCCATAATATTTTCATTTTCCCGGATAAACAGGTCCAGTATATTTAACTGGTGAATATTTTTATCCGGAAGTACCGGGTAATTATTTTCCATTAATGCTGCATCCTTAATCACAATTTTACCATCTTTCGCAATTGATACTTTCACTTCTTTAATTCCGTAATATTCTTTACCTCCAATCAAAAACCAGCTGTGAGAATAGCCAGTGTACTTGCCTTTTTCTTTTTTAATAAACAGTTCATAAGGCAAAGTTTTTTTTGTCGAATCATTATACATAGTTCCCTTCCAGAGGCCTGCAATTTCTTGTGAAAAAATCAGTAATGGAATAATAAGCAGGGCAAGTGAAGTAAGTAGAAATTTTTTCATGTGGTGGATTTTTAAGGTTAGGATTGTACTGCAAAGCTCAACCATAAAAGAAAAGAGTGTTAGCTTTTTAAGTTTATTATATGCCTTCAACGTAGGTTTCCTATTTAATGGTACAGTAATTATCCGATTATTTATGGAAGTTGAGAGTTAATTACCAGTTGATACAAATGAAATCAAGAGCAAGATTTCATTCTGAAATTTTATTGTAATTCCCTTTACATAGCGAAGTAAAACTTTTCGGCAAACATATTTTTATGATATCAATCCGGGTTTAGCTATAAATAAACTAATAAACTTTAGTACCCATCTTTATAGCCTCCCTTACCTTCGGTGCAATTTTAGTTCCATAGATCTCTATCGATTTCATCATCGATGCATGTGAAGGCCCGCCCACATCCATGTGAGCAGAAAAACGGGTAAGGCCTAACATATCATGAAGACTCAAAATTCTATCAATAGCTTCATTGGCATCACCGATGATTAAATGCCCTTTGTTGCCTCTGCCAGTATCGTATTGTTGCCGATGATATGGAGGCCAGCCACGGCTTTTACCAACCCTATCCATTTGCGCAGAATAAATAGGATAATAT
>JBARSW010000614.1:0-21221 GCA_049644925.1 Chitinophagaceae bacterium
ATACACCTGGATGCCCTAAAACAGCTAGGGTAACATGTGGAAATGGACCTTACGGCGATATGTATATGAATTATATGGATTTTACCAGTGATGCCTGTGTTAATATGTTTACACTGGGCCAGAAAGAGAGAATGAGGGCATTGTTTGAACCAGGTGGTCCCCGTGCCGGCTTACTAACATCTAAAGGGTTAACACCACCTTTAATTTTCGAGATCCCCCTACCGGGGGAAACTGATCCCCAATGGCTACAACCAAATTTATACCCTAACCCGGCTATTTCTGGTATTACACTTGATTTAAGCTATGATATCCGGTGGCTTGGAAAAAATATTTTTGTGACTAACATGCAGGGGCAAAATGTTATGAATCTGATGGTTACGTCTAAAATTATGCATATTGATGTAAGCAAATTACAGTCAGGTATATATTTCTTTGCAGCAAAAAATGATGATGGGGTGTCTATGAAATTGAAGTTTGTAAAAATGTAACGTCGCAACCAAAATTTATTCTAACGGCAAGCAAGGCCCCGGATTTAAACCGGGGCTTTTTTTTGGATTGTCTCGTCAAAAAAAAGGATTACAAGTCTCCCTGTAATCCTTAATATTATTTTAATATAAATTTAAATATGGATGGCTTCCCCATATGCCACTTCAATCGCATCCTTAATGCTTTCGCTGATAGTCGGGTGGGGGTGTATTGCATTCAATACTTCATGATATGTAGTTTCTAATTTACGGGCAGTTACAGTTTCCGCTATCAGTTCTGTTACATTGTAGCCAATCATATGTGTGCCCAACCATTCACCGTATTTTGCATCAAAAATTACTTTTATAAAACCTTCGGTATGGCCGGCTGCAGATGCTTTGCCACTTGCACTCAATGGAAATTTTCCAACTTTTATGTCAAAACCAGCATCTTTTGCCTGCTTTTCTGTGTAACCTACAGAGGCAATCTCAGGAACACAATAAGTACAACCAGGTACATTATTGTAATCAATTGCTTCTGGTTGGTGAGAATATTTATTTTCATTAAAAGCAATCGCTTCTACACAAATTATACCTTCTTTGCTTGCCACATGTGCAAGTGCCTGACCTGGTGAACAGTCTCCGATTGCATAAATACCCGGGACACTGGTTTGTCCGTATTTATCAACAACTATTCTTCCTTTTTCCGTTTTAATTGCCAGTTCTTCCAGGCCAATACCCTCAAGATTGGCTGATACACCAATAGCACTCAATAATATATCAGCTTCCAGTTTCACCTCTCCCGTTGCAGTTTTAACAGTTGCTTTTACACCATTGCCAGAAGTATCAACCGCTGTTACCTCGCTGTTTGTCATTATATCAATTCCATTCTTTTTATATTGCTTCTCCAGTTCTTTTGAAATTTCTTCATCTTCTACAGGTACAATGCGGGGAAGGAACTCAACAATCGTAACTTTTGTTCCCATACAATTGTAGAAATAAGCAAACTCAACTCCAATTGCCCCACTGCCCACAACGATCATTGATTTGGGCATTTGAGGCAGGACCATAGCTTCCCGGTATCCAATGATTTTGATTCCATCAATGGGCATGGTTGGTAACTGTCTGCTGCGACCACCGGTTGCAATGATAATATGTTTGGCTTCAACTATTTGTTTCTGCCCATCCTTATCAGTTACTTCAAGTTTTCCTTTGGCCACTAATTTACCAAAGCCCATTATCACATCAATCTTATTTTTTTTCATCAGAAACTGGACTCCCTTACTCATTTTGTCGGCTACACCGCGGCTTCTTTTTACAACCGATTCAAAATTAGGAGTGCCGGTTGCTTCTATGCCATAGCTGGCCGCATGCTTAATATCATTGTACACCTGGGCACTTTTCAATAAAGCTTTTGTAGGGATGCATCCCCAGTTCAGGCAGATTCCGCCCAGGCTTTCTTTTTCAATTACTGCTGTTTTTAAACCCAATTGAGATGCACGGATTGCTGCAACATAACCACCGGGACCACTTCCAAGAACAACTAAATCGTATGCCATGATATTTTGTATATTTTAAATTGAATATTCAGAGTAAGTAGCGAAACTACTGGAAAACGGTCATTTAGCAAAAGTCAAGGCAGCTTGGTTAATAAGCAAAAGAATCTTTTTTACAATAAATTTGTCTTGCAAAAAAGTACTTGAAAATCAATAGTGTGGCTTCCAAAATAGTTTTCAACATCCGGGTAAAAAAATATTCAAAATTCAAACAGGAATCTATCACAATTTCCCTACCTTTGCCGTCCGAAAAATTGTACAATTATGGCAAGAGTATGTCAGGTTACAGGTAAAATTCCAATTGGAGGACACAAGGTTTCTCACTCTAATATTAAAACTAAGCGTCGTTTTCTGCCCAACCTGCAGAAAAAAAGGTTTTACCTGGCCGAAGAAGATAAGTGGATAACATTGAAATTATCAACTACTGCAATCCGAACTATTAATAAGAACGGTTTGCTTAGTGTAGTAAAAGAACTGAGAGCCAAAGGAGAAAAAATCTAAAGCCCTTCTGAATCTAAGGGTGATATTTAAAAAACAATAACATGGCAAAGAAAAGTAAAGGCAATAGGGTTCAGGTGATTATGGAATGCACTGAGCATAAAACAAGTGGCAAGCCTGGAACCAGCCGTTATATTACGGTAAAGAATAAAAAGAATAATCCGGAGCGTCTGGAGTTAAAGAAATTTAATCCTATTTTAAAAAAAGTAACTGTTCATAAAGAAATTAAGTAATCATGGCAAAAGCAGCAAAAACAGCGCAAAAGAAAGATCCTAAAATGGCCGCTGAAGCAAAGAACTGGACAAAAGTCATAAAAGCTGTTCGCAGCCCAAAGACTGGTGCATATACTTTTAAAGAGCAGATCATTCACAAAGAAAAGGTGAAAGATTTCTTAGCTCAGAAGTAATCGGCATTGTAAAAAAAATTGAAAGCTATTCGTAATGAACGAATGGCTTTTGTTGTTTAAATGCCTCCATCACCTGAAGGGTGGCTTTAATTTTCATAATAGACTTTGTTCAGGGCTAAGTCGAACAAATTTCCCTTTAGGGGCTATGGTATGGGATTCTTTAATAAACTATTTGGCAAAAATGAAAAGGCAAGCCTGAATGAAGGTTTAAAAAAAACCAAGCAAGGTTTCTTAGTTAAGCTCTCAAAAGCTATTGCCGGAAAAAGCTCCGTTGACGAAGAAGTATTGGATAATCTTGAGGAAGCATTAGTTGGTGCTGATGTTGGCATTGAAACCACTGTAAAGATTATAGAACAAATTGAAAAAAGGGTAGCAAAAGATAAATATTTGAATGCTGCTGAATTGAATTATATACTTCAGGAGGAAATTGAGCGTATGCTGGTAGATACTCCTGAATCAAATAGTTATGCTTTTAATTCTGAACTACCAACCAAGCCATATATTATTTTAGTAGTTGGAGTAAATGGGGTGGGTAAAACAACCACTATAGGAAAGCTTGCCTATAATTTTAAAAAGGCCGGGAAAGAGGTTTTATTAGGTGCGGCAGATACTTTTCGGGCTGCTGCCGTTGAGCAATTGACAATTTGGAGTGAAAGAGTTGATGTACCAATTGTTAAGCAGGCAATGGGCAGTGATCCTGCAGCTGTGGCATTTGATACTGTGCAAAGTGCAATGGCCAAAAAAAGTGATGTGGTAATAATTGATACAGCCGGGAGATTGCACAACAAGACTCATTTAATGGAAGAATTGAGTAAGATTAAACGAGTGATTCAGAAGACAATACCAGATGCACCTCATGAAGTACTTTTGGTGCTAGATGGCTCTACCGGACAGAATGCATTAGAACAGGCAAAACATTTTATTGCGACAACTGATGTAACAGCCCTTGCTATTACCAAATTAGATGGTACTGCAAAAGGCGGGGTGGTACTTGCTATAGCAAATCAATTCAAAATCCCGGTAAAATTTATTGGAGTTGGAGAAAAGATGGAGGATCTTTTGGTTTTTGACAAACATGAGTTTGTAGATAGTTTGTTCAGCCTGGATAAGAATTAATCTTTGGGAAGGCTGATGAAAGTAATATCTGCCCAGGTGCCTCTGCAACAGGCACACATCCTCAAGTCTTCAAATAGTGTATAACCGGCACAAACAACCAACCCTTCTTTTTGAAAATCAATGGGAATGGTATTGGAAGGATAAACCTGATTATTTACCTTAATTCCCCATAAAGAGCAGGGTGTTCCGGATTGTGTTATAGTAACAGTATTGCATTGTTCTTTTTTATTGCAAGATGTGATCGCAAAAAGAAAGCTGCTGAAAATAATTAGCAAGTATCTCATTAACTGTAAATATTAATAATAAGACAATCACTACCCGGCTAAAGTTGCTCAGGGTCTTTACTCTTTCAAACATCATAACTTTACTACCTGATGAAAACAAAAACATTAAAAAAAGATAAGGTAAATATTATTACACTGGGTTGCAGTAAGAATATGGTGGATAGTGAAGTGCTTAGTGGCCAGTTATTGGCCAATGACATTGAAGTGGTACATGAAAACAAAAAATCGGACCATAATATTGTAGTAGTAAACACATGTGGATTTATCGATAAGGCTAAAGAAGAAAGCATCAATACCATACTAGACCAGGTTGAGTTGAAGCGAAGGGGTAAGTTGGATAAAGTGTATGTAACGGGTTGCCTGAGTGAACGTTATAAAAATAATCTTGAAAATGAAATTCCGGAAGTGGATGCCTTTTTTGGAACAATGGAATTACCCCTGATATTAAAACAATTTGAAGCGGACTATAAAACGGAATTGGTTGGGGAAAGACTGTTGGCTACACCCCGGCATTATGCCTACATGAAGATTTCTGAAGGATGTAATCGCACCTGTTCCTTCTGTGCCATTCCGTTAATGAGAGGTCAGCATCTGAGTAAACCAATGGAAGAATTAGTAAGAGAGGCAGAGGGTTTGGTGAGAAAAGGAGTAAAAGAAATAATGCTGATTGCCCAGGAGCTTACTTATTATGGGTTAGATATTTATAAAAAAAGGATGTTGCCGGAATTACTGCACCGCCTTGCCGATGTGAAAGGGCTGGAATGGATAAGATTACATTACGCTTATCCTTCTAAATTTCCGCTGGAGATATTAGATGTAATGAGGGAACGGGAAAATATCTGTAATTACCTGGATATGCCTTTACAACATGCCGCCAATAATATGCTGCAAGCCATGAAAAGGAACATTACAAGAGAAGAGATGGAAGGCCTGACAGCAGCTATCAGAGAGAAAGTGCCAGGTATTTGTTTGCGAACTACTTTAATTACCGGCTTTCCGGGTGAAACATTAGATGATGTGGAAGAATTAAAAGGTTTTTTACAACGTCAGCGTTTTGACCGGGTCGGTATTTTTACATATTCCCATGAAGAAGGAACTTCTGCCCATGCCTTGGTTGATGATGTGCCTGCCGAGGAAAAAGAAAGAAGGGCGCAGGAAATAATGGAGGTACAGCAGGAGATTTCTTTAGAACTGAACCAGGAAAAAATTGGCAAAGTATTCAAAACATTAATTGATAAAAAAGAAGCCGGCCGTTACCTGGGCCGTACAGAATTCGATTCGGTGGAAGTGGACAATGAGGTTGTCATTCATTCTGCAAAAAAACTTCCCATTGGAGAATTTGTAAATGTAAGAATTACTAAAGCATATGATTACGATCTGGAAGGGGAGGTTATTGGTTAATTTCTTTTTTTATAACAGTTTCAATATTCTTATCGGGTATTAGCCAAAGGATGGCAACAAATAAGATAATTGCTCCGGAAATTAACGGATTAATGAAAGAAGTCAATATTGCACAGGTGTATGAAATCACTGATATTATCCCTTTTCTTAACTGTTTATGAAGTACTGTAAGTAATGCTTCATTGTCTGGATTACATTTTTTTATTATCATAAGCATTATATAGTAAGCCATTCCACAAAGGTTCAATAATAGGGCATAAAGAGCTACCGGAAAATTTGCATATTTACTTTCGCTGATCTATGCAGTGCAAATGGAATTAATGAAAGCCAAAAAAGGAGATGCAGGTTGGCCCATATAATATTCCCTGTTACACCATTCAAAGTATGTAAAAGATGATGATGATTTCCCCAATATATCCCAATCATTAAAAAACTCACTATATAACTTAGAAATATTGGCCACATAGGTTTTAAGGCAGCCGCTGTGTCTCCATGGGGTACTATTAGTTCAAGTACCATTATCGCTATAATGATGGCAATTACTCCATCACTGAATGCTTCAAGCCTGGTTTTTGTCATGCAGCAATATTATAAAAATTTTTTTAAAAGCTTATTTTAAATGGAGTAAATGAAAAGGGGCCGAAGCCCCTTATTTTGTTTTTTATTCAACATCATTTTTGTACTTCTTCGTTTCTTCTAATTGTTTCAGACTATTTTTTACGTTTTTTTCTGCTGGTTTGGCAATTTTTCATCGTTATAGTCTTTGTTCAACTATTTGTTTTTGTAGTATTACAGCAATTTTTTTTGCTTCCTCCAACTTGCCGGCAGGTACAGGTATTCTGACTATTGATTGTTGTATACCCTGCAAAGTTGGAAATTCAAATTCAATATGCACTATAGGTATGGGAACTGTTGTATCAACTTCAACATTAAAAAGCCGGGCTCGGAGGTGTTTCCATGTCTGAAAAGTTCCGCCAACATAAGCAGCGTCTTTTCCTATAAATGCTTCATGAATGCCTTTACTTAATATTCTTTTTCGGATAAGCGGAGCTATAAAAGCAACGAGGGTTAGTAATAAGATTAAGCCACCGATTATAAGGATAAAAAGATTGTCTTTATACATTAATAAAAGAATGGCGCAAACAATAATAGAAATAATTATTACCAAACGTAGTGTTGCCTTGTTAACGGCAATTGTTTCTTTCAGATCTTCTTTTATAAATTCATCCCATTCCTGTTGGGAGTAGGTCCAGTGTGCAAGAGGTTGCAGCTCTTTAGTTAATTTATTAAATTCCTTTGCTCTTGGTATATAAACAATTGCAGTTATAAATGCAATTAAAGCCAGAAATCCAAATGCAACTATGAGGGCATAGCCACCTTCCATACCATCAAGATTACTATAACCTGTAATAACTGCACCACCAATCATGAGGGCAACAATTATAAATGCATTTCTTACAACTTTTTGGGGTTTATTTGTGATGTTTTTAGTGGTTATTATTGTTTCCATATAATTTTATTTAATCTGCCGTTAAATAGAAAATTAATTTAAGTGTTTGATCAGCACTCAAATCAGCTATATATGTTTTATTATGATGGTTGTTGTAAGAAACATTTACAGTTACCTTGCCTGCAGGAACATTGTAAATGATGAATTGTCCGTATTTGTTAGTAGTAGCATTCATTTTGTCCCCGGCATTGATAGTGGCACCTGCTGCTCCAACGCCATCGGGCCGGTAAACACTTCCAAAAATTGTTCCGGTGGATATTTTAGTTTCAGTATTTGCACTACCTTCTGTTTTCCCTTTTGTATTGGTAATATCAGGTCCTTTTTTATCAGCCGGTGGTTTTGTTACTTTTGGTTCCCATATAATAGAAAAGCCTCCCTGCGATTGGCTGTTATAAGACCAGGTAGATGGATCACTGTCGATGACTCTATAAGTTCCTGCAGGTAATTGTATTTTCGGCTGCACTACCCAGAAAGCATTTTGTACACCACTCTGGCCTAAGATTCCATATGCCTGCCAGGGACCAAACTTTTGTCCTTTGTTATTTTGTAAAGAAATAGTTCCGGGTTTTGTTCCATTGTTAAAATAGTGATAGTTCTCAATCCTGGTGATATAGGTGGTTTTTGATAAAACAAAAGATGTTGGCCGGGTTGGGCCGCTGGAAACATTGCCTGAATTTCCATTATCAAAAATCTTTTCTTCCTTTGTGGCATCTGCAGGATCAACACCTTTATCCTCCGGAATAGTTATTACATCCGGGTTCTTTTTGTCTGTTGGTTTCTTCCCAGAGAGGGTACTGTCAAATTTATTAAAGCCCTTATTAATGTTGTCGAGTATGTCATTGAAACTTTTCTTTTTCTTTTTGGGCTCAACTTTTGTTATATCTGGCTCATTGTTATCCGGTTTACTGATGCGGGTAAAGTTTCTTTCACCATTAGTATTCCTGCTGTCAGCCCATTTACCTACGGCACTGCTTCCATCAGCTGATAATTTTAAAATATATTGACCTGTAGTACCATCTTTCGTTGTATAATTAATGATTCCTGTTTGTCC
The DNA here is from genome assembly GCA_049644925.1 of Chitinophagaceae bacterium. GTDB lineage: Bacteria > Bacteroidota > Bacteroidia > Chitinophagales > Chitinophagaceae > JJ008. The sequence goes on from JBARSW010000614.1 coordinate 8,287, forward strand.
CATCATTGTAACTGTTCCCTTAGCATTATCGAAACCTTTCTCAGTTGCAGTATATAGCCCATCACCGGATGAAGTAAAAGTGAAAGTCTCAGTCTTGCCATGTTTCCAAACACCGCTAATATTGGTGTTGCTTACGGTTCCGTTTACTTCTTTTTCAATGTCTCTAACTTTTTCAATTCTCTCTGGACTATTCCACCATTCAAAACTTTCTTTCATTTTAGATAATCCATCATCTCTTGTCTTCTTTTTCTTTACCAGTTTCTCACCTTCGTTCCATAATTCATCGGCTTTATTTTTTTTAATCTGAACAGTTGCTACTTCTGTTTCCAGTTTTTTTATTCTTGCTGTAATATCTGCATCGGGTATAAGGGCAACACTTTCCTTATATTTCTTCAATGCTTCATCTTTTTGACCTGCTGCTTCCGCCTTAATTCCATCCTTTTTTAACTGTGTGGCTTTGTCTTTATTAGCAATTATTTCTTTCTGTTTTTTGTCCATACCATTGGCAAAGTCTAATATCTCTTTTTGCCGTGGGTCTGTAGCGCAAAACCTATAAGCAAGGACAGTAAAGTAAAATGTAGTTTGTTTAGAATCTAATGGAATTCCTTGCTCAAATTTTGAACGGTCCTCCTGGAAGTCAGTGTAGAGTTTCGTTTGCTCTGTAATTTTTTGTTTGCAAGTTTGGATTGAGCTATTAATGTTCTTCATTGATCCTTCCATTGCTGTCCATTCTCCTTTGAATGATTCTAATATTTTCAGGCCATCCTCCCAATCATTTTTTTTGAAATCATCTGTCCATATGGATTGTGTTTTTTGATAAGCTGAGTCGCAAGCCTTGCTCAACACATTATATTTACTACTTTTTTCCTGCGACCATTTATTGGCCATTTGGCCTGGCATATTGAACTGAAGATCATTGATGGCCATGAGGCTTTTGTAGGAAGCAGGTACATTCTTTTTTTGAATGTTAGCATCTATTTCATTTCCTTTAGCCAGAATGGAAGGCCACTCTTTCAGCCATTTTTTATTTTGATCCAGTTGTGTTTTAGCGGCAGCATCATTTGGATTATATATCAAAGCCTGTTCGCATCGTTTGATGGCAAGTTCAAAATTTCTTTCGTTGGATGCATCTTTTGCTGCTTTCTTGCAGGCAATTGCTAATTCATTCATCAGGGGTACTGCATCTTTTGCATTCATTCCCTTTATCTCTTCACCTAATTTAATAGCGTCATCCAGTTTGCCATCTTTTATTAATTGCCGGGCTTGCAGCATATTGTTATCAAATTCTTTCTTTTGTTTGGTACCATTAGTTATCATTTCGTTGCTGATGGTAGCATTAAACACTCCAACAGCAGTACCCAGTTCCACACCATTATTATCTTTCACTGTTACATTTACTTGTATTGTACCTGTTTCCAGGGCAGTAATTCTTGCATCCTTTGATATTGGATTACTGATTGAAGCATTTCCCTGTGTTACTTTCCATTCATAGGTAAGGCTGGATGTTGGTTGAGGTGTAATTACAGCACTGTATTCAACCACCTGATGGACTGCAATTTCTTTATCCACTTCCACCAATCCTACGCCGGGTTTCCAGATCATAGGTTTGGGGCCTTGTACTTTTGGTCCTTCTGCTTTTACGTTATACCTCTCCGCATTGAAATATGATTTTGTTTTTCCCAGTTCTTCTCCACTTCCTTTTACTAATGAAAGAACTTCGAATGGAATTTGCATCGCATTTTTTGCATAGAAGATTATCTCACTTCCATCCTGTGATTCTTTGACCTGTTTTGCATTGGAAGGCAATGGCAACCACCGGTAGCTCACTTCTTCCAGCTTACCAGGTATGCTGGTTATTTTAGCAGTTACCTGCTGTCCGATTACTGCCTTAGGCGGATTAAAACTGATAGTAAAGCCGGGCTTCTCAACAACAAATTCAAGTTGCTCTGATTCACCCATTGTAATTGTTTCAGCCGTTGTTTTATCAAGCACCTGTACCCAAATTCTTTTATTGCCGGGTTTAGTGAATACAACTTTTGTGGTGTTATTTTCTCCTTCATAGGGTTCAAATTTTTCTTCCGGGTGTGGTTGCCATAAATATTGCAGTTTTTTACCAGCCGGAATTGCACTGATAAATTCGGCTCTTAATTCAACCGGCATTCCTACAATAATTTTATTAGTAGCAGGAGATATTTTAATCAATCTTACTTTCAGGGGAGCAACAACATATTCCATGCTTGCACTTCCCGGAGGTGTTGTACCATCAACTGATATAGTAACAGATTGCTTACCTGGCCGGTCAGCATTCAATTCTACAGAAGTTCCATTGCTATTTCCATTTGTATTGCCACTCCAGGTGTAGGTATAAGGTCCGTATTCCGCTTTATCATTTTTTATCACGGCTTTTACGGATACTTTACTTCCCGGCTGAATGGTATCAACTTTTGGCTCTATACTCACTTGCGGATAATCGCTGCCATCAAGTTTGGGACCTTTATATGGGCTCTTTGTCAAACTGCCATCTGGATGAAAGGTTAAACTACTTAGCATTGCCTCACATTCTTTTTCCAACATCTTCACAGTATTCATCACCCATATTTTATCATAGTTATCGAAACTACAACCAGCTAATGCTACCCAATTCACTTTGAAAAAAATCTTTCCCTTCATTATTATGCCATCAAAAGAGGCACTTGCCCCTGCGCCCTTGAGTTCAAAACCATCGTGGCCTGGTGAATAAATTGGTGGATTATACACACTATATCCTTTAAAGTCGCCAATATTGAAACTTTTCAAAACAAGTCCTTTATTCTGTTTCAAATCATATGTTTTTTCAAAGTAAGACCTAAGTTCTTCCAGTGTTTTTATATTGTTACCAATGTAATTGTCTGAGTTCATTGTCATCGTTGCGTAGGCAGTTCCAGTACTCTGGGGCTTCTTATCTTCAGACCAAGGTGGAATCCTCTCAGCTGTTTTCATAGTCTTGCGTTTCAAATTAAGCCAATCCGCACCGAACCCACCTTCCCAAACATCGGTTGCCTTCATATTGAGCGAAAGGGGTTGAAACTTAACATTTCGGCCGATATTAGTTTCATAAGTTTTCATTAAACTGCTGGGTTCTGGCACTGGCATTTCAATGTTCACTCCAACATGAACACTGTCATCATAAAGTATGGTCCCATCTGTATTTTTTCTGTATGGAACTGAGTTGATCTGCAATTTTGCACTACTGCAATCATTTGATTTTTCAATTACCCAATTATCCCAGGAGCAATTAATGACTTTACTTTTTATATATTCAGGTATTTTAGCAGATACATCTATAATATCATATTGTTTGATGACTGTTGGCAGTATCAACTTGATACCTTTTGAAGCATCATTTAAATCATATGGCTTTACAACAATATTCCAATTAACTTTATTCAGTTCAACTAACTGATCATTTTTCTTTTCTACCAGTTTTATTATATAATAGAAATTACCCTTTTGGTCGGCGGGATTTGTTAAGCTGGCTCCGTCACCTGCTTTTTGTTGTTTTCCATCAGCATCCAAGTACCATTCAATAGAAACGTTTTTTGGCAGCTCTGTTTCTTTCCCGTTAGCATCAATAACTGATGCTTCCATTTTCAATGGGTTTGTTTCCATTGTGACCTGTTCACCTTTCATTTTTAATTTTAGTAATAATGAAGGAACTTCTTTCAATTTTTCCAGGTAATCCTTATACATCTTAACTTTTTCCCGCATGGCTTTTATTACAACATTGTGTTCTTCTTTTAATACCGGGTTACCACCATTTTCATCAGGATCATCCTTAAGTTCTACTCCAAAACCATATTCAGTCATTGTTCCAAAATTTATATTTGCAACAACTTTCTTAATATCTCCTTTTTTTGGACGGCCTAATTGATCTACCAGGTGCTCAAAACCAAAACCATATTCTCCCAGGATTCGCAAATGCTCTTTATCTTCTTTATCATTTTCTTTTATTGGTCGTCCCAATGCATTGGCTAGATTCATACGGATAGTTGCCGCCCTGTTTGTATGCGCTTCCTGGCATTGAATTGCTATTTGAAAATCATTTTCTGTATTGGTGGTAAGCATCGGTGCGCCACTCAATCCACCCATTAGTAATAGCCGCATCGGTTCAACTTGCATTTTGGAAGCGTCCACTCCAAAAGGTTTCCAAATCTCAAATATTTTATTCTGAATTATCGGTATCAACCGGTAAGTGTAGATGTATCTTTCAAAAGTGGGAATAGCCACTCTTTCATATGCATTGCCGGCAGATAATTTATCTTTTAAAGCCAGCTGGTAGAGTGGATCATTTTGAATTTCTTTCCTGATTTTTAATAAAAGACTAAGGCTATCAATTTTTTTCATACTGTATTCATCCATGAATAATGAATCCTGTATCCTGACAATAGTCGCTTCGAGTTCTTTTACCACGCCTTCTTTTTCTGCTTTTTTGGTTGATTCGATCGCAGTAAAAACGGCTGACCATAACTTGTTTTCAATCACCAGTTCCAAGCTGTCAATCATTTTTAATCTGTCACTTGCTAAGACATCATTTGGAAGGGTGCCGTTTTCCTTTTCTTCTTTGAATTTATTTACTCCGATCAGGTAACCCACAAAATCGTTATCAAAAGCAAAAAGGGTCATCAGATTTTTTAATTTGGTATCGTACAAACCATATTGATCATTCCGACGGGGGATGAGGCTGATGAAATATTTTATATCCGGGCAATATAAAAACTCGGGATTATAAAACACTGTTTTGATTGCTTCTGTGCGGGCAGGATCACTAACAGCTATATCTGGTTCGGTTTCCAGCGAATCAGGAGATCCGGTCAGACCAGTAAAGGCCCTTGGCACTTTAAACCGGATAACATGTCCTTGTCCGTCTGTTATAGCCATCACGGCCAACCGGTCAAGGTGCATCCTGAAATTCATATCCCGGACATTTGAAATAATAATACGGTCAATAAGATTGGTAACCATATATACCTGTCCCGCCATTGGGAACAGATAAAATGCTACTGCCATAGCAGCCGGAGCCACTGATTTTGTTTCGAGTGAATTGTAGATACCCAGTGGGATCGCAAGGAAAGGCCACCGGCCCTGTGCCCAGATGGTGCCAGCTGTCCAACTGACCCGCCAAGCTGATTGAGCAGGTGTTTTACCGCTTAACCATGCATCATATAAAGCAAAGGCATTATCCGCCTGGTTCAGCATTTCAGAAGAAAGTATTTTACCCGGTTTTGATTTGGCCATGTGTTCATTGAAAGAATTCAGTTTAGTATTTACCCAGGCAGTTTTTTCATACATCGTGGTCGTTGCCTTCTGTAAATTATCCGGGGCATAGTTTTTCCATTCGGTGATCACTTTTTCCTTGATATTGATCACCAGTTTTTGTGCAGCATCCAGTCCATATCCTCTTTCGATAAAGAACTTTTTGACGCTATTCCATGTATCACCGACCCATCTTTCGACAAATGATTTATCGATCTGGTATTCTTTCTCCATCAAATCGTTGAGTTCTCTTAGCTTGGCATCCACTTCCCCGGGGGGGATCCGGCCGGCCCGGAGCTCACTCAGCAGGAACCTTGACCTGAGCATTGTTTCCGGAACTTTTGTTTTTCCATCCTCAAATCCCTTTTTAATTTCTTCTTCGATCTGTTTGAGGAATTTTTCGGATTCTTCAAAACGTTTTCCCTCATCTTCAATCTGGGCGATTAGCCGGAATCGGTATCCAAAAGCCTGGTTGGCATTTTTCAGCATGGCTTTTTTACTCTTTTCCACTATGTCGTCCACGATCAGGTTAACTTGATCATTGTGATCCAGTTTTTTACCAGTGAACGTTTCCAGCAACAAGGCAATTTTTTTTGCATCCCCTTTATTTTTTATTACTTGATCACAAAGGGTCTTAAAGAATTGTTCATCCGGGCTCAAGTTGAAATAAAGCTTCGCATCCTCAACCGGAATGTTTTTTCCGGCTTCATCCATCATGAAAAAACTCCGTTCTGTGTATTTGATCATTTTAATGATCTTCTGTCCGCCTTGAAATGGGCCATGTTCAATGTCATGGATTGCATGCCGCAGCATTTCAAGGCTGAGCATAGGTTCCATGTCGATCTTCAGCTCAGGATATCGTTCTTTTGGATCAAAATTGTTGGCCGGATCTTTTTGTTGTACTTTTAGTTCCTGTTCCATTCCTTTTTCGATGAACAGTTCTTTCCCCTCTTTTTCCACTGTTTTGATATCGGTGATCTGCCCTTTTTCATTTTTAACCACCTGCAGGAGTTTCCATTTCCCACGCCGAAGCATATCCACTTCTGCAAATGCTTTTCCCCATTCGCCGATAAACACTTCGGAGCCAGCAAGACCATGGGACGTATGCACAACATCAATCGGTATCATACCTAATCCACTGGCTTTTTTCAGGTTTTCTGCAAAAAGATTATGCAGGGCCTTGTTGGTTGCTGCATCAGTAGCAATGGTGCTGAAATCAATATCGGATGCAAAGCCAAGGCCATCTACATTCATCTTTACCCAGGAGCCAATATCCATTTGTCCATAGATCACACCAACTGCTTCAGGGTAATTCTTGAAATGTTCCAAAAGGGTTTGTTTCCACACATCCATGATCATTATTGTTCGGCCACCCATCAGGGTACGTTCAATACCCTCAAATTCACCTTCCCAGGCAATTTTTGGGTCAACCGGGTTGTCGCCGGGTTTAGGATTCTTGTTCTTAAAAACTTCTTTATACCGCTGGAGATCCTGAACGGTAAGACCCTGTGCAGCCATTTCCCTGAAGAACTGGTTAGCTTGTGATTTTAAAGAAGATTGCTGGGTTACGTCAAGATTGGGTTTTTTACCGGCCTCAGTTCCCTTTACCTTAAAGGGTTGCTGAAGACCGGCGGGTACCTGTGCTTTGTACTTCTCCAGCAGCGCTGTTATTTTGGCATATTTGACATCACCGGGACTAACATTACTGGTTCCGTTAAATTTCAGTTTGAAAATAAACCCTTTAGCATCTTTGCCCATTTTTTGAAGGTCTTCATCTGTATTCTGGGCATGTAAAGTGATAGTGAAAAAACTACAGATTAGAAGCAAGGCAACGAAACCCTGCTTGTGGAGTAGAAGCGGTTTCATAAATGATTTTTTAAAAGAACCTGATATCAGCAATTTATGCTTATATGATGAATATAAAAATGATATTCGTCACATAATTCTTTGGTACCTGTCGGATTACAGATTTTTCAGAAAAAATAAATCCATCTTTTCAAGCTATTAAAAAACCATTATCTTAGGCAAAAGAACCTTCCTATGTCTCAAAATAAATTTGTTTTCCTGAACAGGGACCTTAGCTGGCTTAGCTTTAACCATCGGGTGCTCCAGGAAGCAGCCGAAACTTCTGTTCCTTTGTTCAATCGGATTTCTTTCCTATCTATTTTTTCCTCTAACCTGGATGAATTCTTCAGGGTCAGGATGCCTTCCGTTTTTGCATTCACCAGTATAGATGCAAAAAAAACCAGTATCAGGGATGAGTATCCTAAAGACCTTGTCCAGCAGGTTAAGAATACGGTTGATCTCCAGTTGGAAGAATTTGGCAGAATACTGACAAAACAAATATTACCCGAATTACTTAAAAATCAAATCTGCCTTTACTACAATGAACCAGTCCGGGCTGAACATATTGAAACAGTAAGAGAATATTTTTTATCGAAAGTTTTATCATTTCTCCAGCCTGTTATCCTGCAAAAGGATGGACAATCAAAAGTATTCCTGGAAAATAATGCCCTTTATTTTATAGTGGAAATTGAATCAGTTGAACAATCCGGAAAACATCAATATGCCATCTTGAATATTCCTTCTGCAAACCTTTCAAGATTTACTGAATTACCTATGCTGGGCGATGATCATTACCTTCTTTTCCTGGATGATATTATCAGAGAAAATCTTCCGGAAGTATTTCCGGGCTTTGCTATACATGGTGCATGGAGTGTAAAACTGACCCGTGATGCTGAAATGGCATTGGCAGATGAATTTACAGGTGACCTGGCTGAAAAAATTGAGAAGCAATTAGAAAGAAGGGAAGGTGGTCATGCAACCAGGCTTTTATTTGATAAGACCATGACGGATGATGCAAGGGATTTTATTCAGAAATACCTGGAGTTGAGAAAGGAAGAATTGGTAGCAGGGGGTCGTTATCACAACCTGAAAGATTTGGGTGGACTGCCCAATCCAGTAAAAGGGAAATTAAGTTATGCAACATGGTCACCTGTTGCACATCCGGGATTCAATAATCACCAATCAATTTTTCAATCAATAGAGGCGGGGGAAAAACTTTTGCACTTGCCATATCATTCATACAATTATATTTTGAGGTTCTTTAATGAAGCGGCTATTGACCCTTATGTAAAAGAAATATATGTGACATTGTACAGGGTAGCCTCTGATTCACATATTGTGAATGCATTGATCAGCGCTGTAAAGAATGGAAAAAAGGTAACAGTATTTGTGGAATTGAAAGCCAGGTTTGATGAAGCTAATAATCTGAAGTGGAGTAAGAAAATGAAAGCAGCCGGAATCAGGATTATCAACAGCATACCCGGATTAAAAGTGCATGCAAAAATTGCCCTGGTTAAAAGATGGGATAATAAGCAGTGGCAGAATTATTCATTTATGGCTACCGGTAATTTTAATGAAGCCACCGGTCGCTTTTATACAGACCATGTTTTCTTTACCAGGAATCCGGTTTTCAGTGAAGAATTGGAAAAATTATTTATATACCTGCAATCGAGAACACAACCGGTTTTATATGGAAAAATTTCTTTTCAGCATCTGCTGGTATCGCAATTCAATATGATCAAAAGGTTTAATAAGCTTATTGATCGGGAAATTAAGAATGCTAAGAAGGGCAGACCATCCGGAATAATTATTAAACTAAATAACCTGCAGGAACGGGACATGATTACCCGGCTTTATGAAGCAAGCCAGGCTGGTGTTAAAGTGCAACTACTGGTTAGAAGTATTTGTTGTCTTGCACCTGGAATAAGTGGGCAGAGTGAGAATATTACAGTACACAGAATTGTTGACAGGTACCTGGAGCATGCAAGGGTATTTGTATTTCATAATAATGGGGAACCAGAATATTTTATGGGCAGTGCTGATTGGATGAACCGAAATCTACACAGCCGCATTGAAGTTATTTTTCCTATTTATGATCCGGTACTACAAAAAGAACTTTCCGACATCCTGCAGTTACAATTAAAGGATAATGTAAAAGCAGTTTTAGTGACTGGTAATCTTGAAAACAAACGAATTGAAAATACGGAACCAAGACTGTCAGCACAACAGGCTATTTATGATTATGTTAAAAGCCTGAAGGTATAAAATGATTGTTTTTTAAATACACAATTACTATTAATGTTTTATCATCACTTTACCTGAGGTAATTCTCTTCCCACTTTTATCTATTAAGGCAATATTATAAACACCAGTTGATGCTCTGCTTATATCTACACTTAACCTTTGATAAGGAGTGCTGATATTATAAGCTTTTTTGTAAACAATGGCGCCCCTTGAATCTGAAATTACCAGTGTAAATGTATTGTTCGTTGCGCTATAGTAACTAATGTCAAACTGGCCGTTGTTCGGGTTAGGCATTATATAAAGTTTAGCAGTAGCCGAATCTCCAATTTCAACTGTGTTTGAATTGTTGCTGCAACCAGCGGCAGTTAATACAGAAACATAATAACTTCCAAGATTGGATAGTGTTACAGGTAATGTTGTTGAATTAGCACCCGTTACCAGTGATGTATTCCTGTACCAGTTGTAGGTATAATTTCCTGCTGGTGAAACATTTGCTGTAAGGGTAGTGCTTAGTCCGGGAAATAATTTTGTGTACGGGCTTGCCGATAAGGTAATTACTGGTCTTGTATTGACTGTTACATTTGTTGCAGATGAAACGGATGAACATCCATTTGCATTAGTAACCCTTACAGTATAAGCACCTGAAGCAGCTGGTGTAGAAATGGTAATTGACTGTGTGGTTGCTCCATTACTCCATAGCCAGGCCGATCCTGCTGATGAAGATAATACAACATTATTGGGTTCGCAGAATGTTGTTGCACCATTTGGGCTAATGGTTGCTGTTGGTAAAGCATTAACTGTAACTGTGGTGGCTGGTGAATTACTTACACAACCGCCTGTTTGTGTTACCTGAACAGTATAATTTGTTACACCCAACGTACTGGAAGTAATAGATTGACTGGTAGAACCATTGCTCCATAAGTAACTACTTCCAGCATTTGCCGTTAAAGTAACGTTACCTCCCTGGCAGAAAGTAGTGGGTCCTCCCGCAGTAATTGCAGCAGCCGGATTGGGATTTACTGTTACTGATGTAGTCGCTGATGTTGCATTGCAATTAGATGCATTTGTTACTGCAACTGAAAAACTTCCGGAATTGCTAACTGTAATGGATTGTGTGGTGGCTCCATTATTCCAAAGCCAGGAACTACCAGCTGATGCGGTTAAAACCACATTCAAGCCTTCGCAAAAAGTGGTTGCACCGCTTGGTGTAATAATTGCAGCAGGTATTGGATTTACTGTCACATTTGTTGCCGGTGATGTACTTACACAACTACCGGTTGTTACTGTAACAGTGTAGGAATTGGTACTATTAACTGTTACTGATTGAGAAGTTGCACCATTGCTCCACAAGTAAGAACTTCCTGCATTTGCAGTTAAAGTAACACTTCCGCCCTGGCAGAAAGAAACAGGACCGCCAGCTGTAATTGCAGCAGCAGCCACTTGTGTTATAGTTAATGTAACAGGAGTTCTTGTTATACTCTCACATCCACTCGTTGTATTTCTGCTGGAAGCATAGTATGTTATAGTTCCGGCGGAACTGAGTACCGGGCTGCCTACAACAGTGCCTCCGCTTGATGCATTATACCATACAACTGTATGTCCTGCAGGAACTGTTGCTGTAGCGGTAAGTGTTGGCAAACTACTTCCGGGACAGACAGTTTGTGATTGGTCGCCGCCGCTTGAAGGAGCAGTGATTGAAGCACTGCCAATAGTAATTGGTAAGGTTGATGGTGTAGTCTGGCAAGTGCCATTGCTGGCAGATACTGATACGTTACCATTGCTGCTACCGATAGTATAGTTGATAGTAACATTAGTTGTTCCCTGTCCACTTGCAATTGTTGCCCCCGGAGGTGCGTTCCATATATAGGAAGTTGCCCCACTTACTGCTGCAACGGAATAAGGAACACCACTTGGGGTACCACATATTATATTCTGGCCGGAAATTGTACCAACAATTCCAAGTCCACCGCCACCGTTTGATACAGTTACATTGATTGCATTTGCTCTTTCACTTTCTGAGAAACTGGTAGCATTCTTAGCCCGGATGGTAAACCACATACTGGTATTGGGTGTAAGGCCGGTTGCAGTATAAGGTGCCCCACCAATATTTGAAGCAAGGCTGACAAATTCACCTGTTGTAGCTTCCAAACGGTAAATGTCATAATGTGTGGCGTTAGCAACAGTTGTCCAGTTAAATATTACTTCTCCGGCATTGCAACTTACTCCGCTTCCACTAAATCCTGTTGGGGTACCGAGTATTTTGAAAGTGGCATCAGATACATCTGTTATTGAACCGCTGCTAACTCTTACTAAAGCTGTAGATGTGTTGGCAGAAGGAACTGACCAGGAAAGCCGGGTTGTAGCAGCTGCTACTGAACTGGAAAGGGTTGTCCATGTTCCTCCATTATTAAGAGAATATTCAACTGTTTGGTTACTTGTAATTCCGGCATTATTCCAGCTAATAACATGGCTGCTTCCAGGAGAAAGAGATTCTCCACCATTTGGATAAGTTACTTCAATAAATGGCTGTTCAATATCCCATGTTAATGCATAGGACTGTGTTGGTCCGGTTGGTATTGCAATCCCAGCTACTCTTAATGTATAAGTTCCTGCAGGGGGATTATTTATGGTAACTTGTTCTATGTTGCTGATATTATCAACTGCTTTGGTTGCATTGGTAGCAGGATTGTTGGGATCTAAAATCCATGGCAGAGAAGTTGTTGCTCCATTTATTACAGTCAGGTCAAGATTATTTACTAATGCTAACGCAGCATTGGCAGCTGCAGCAGGATCATTCCAGGTCAGCATTACCCTAAGCCTTGCAGCACCTGCTGGTATTGAAATATTAATATCATTTGTGCCACCAGTTGCAATTGTATTGAGTGCATAACGGTTTTCCTCAAGTATTCTTACAGCTGACAAAGCGTTGATCATTCCAAAACCAAATTTATAATCCGGGCCGGGGTTACCAAGGTCTTTTGCAGTATTGCAGGCAATATTTTTTATCAGTGCAGAAGGTGGTAATACATCTCCGTTTAATTGTTTGTATCGTTGAGCCAATAATGCCAGTGTACCAGTGATGCCGGGTGTAGACATAGAAGTACCCGAAATTGTACCATAGGTATTTAAAGGGGTATAGGTGGAGAAAACATTGTCACCCATTGCACTTATTTCTGGTTTAATCCTTCCATCATGTATTGGACCAAAACTGCTGTAACTGGTCATTGATTCTAAAGAAGTAGTAGCAGCAACCACCACATTGTTTTTTGCAGCTTTTCCTGTACCGGTAATAGTACCCCATCCACCACTACACGACGTTTGAGCATTTCCTGAAGAGTGACAATGCAGGTGATATGGAAAGTTATTCAGGTTAATATCAGTATTCCTGGCTCTGAGTGAATAGGAGACTGATGTTCCTGTTAGTCCACATTGTACTCCTAATCCATCATGATAAGAGTGATTGCTGGATATAAGAGTTTTAGCCGGAATTTCAGTTGCCATCCTAACCTGAACATCACCGGAAAAGCCATAATAAGAATAAATAGTTGCATTAG
>JBARSW010000615.1:0-4062 GCA_049644925.1 Chitinophagaceae bacterium
CCCTTAACCGTATCACTTTTTCTGAAACACTAAAATGAAAACGATGAAAACACTTTTACTTTTTGTTGCAACCTTAATTATTAGTTTGACAACATATTGCCAGTCTGGCCCAGAATTGGTGTTTGCCAACCCCATATTAGAGAGCGGTACAAACCTGAAACAAGGAGCTATCTATCGTTTCAGTAATGTAACAAATGGTGTAGATGCTAAAATCAAACTGAAGAAATTTTCAAGAAATGATATTATTATGGCAACTATTGACAATTCTGTTCTTGGATGGAACAAAGCTTTTCAACCAGAATTTGGTCTTTCAGGGTTAGTAGCGCCTAACCAACATTGGTATATTGATTTTGAAATCACTTTTTACAAAGCAGGTACAAGTGCCAAACAAAAAATGGATACTGTTGATTTTACCGCTCTTGATGTGGATGGAGATGGTAATTCTATAAATGAATATGTAACATATGACAAACCACATTCAATTTCGTTCTCAACTCTTAGCTCTTTAACAAATAGTCCTGTTGGATTAATAGGTCAGATTTCTGAATGTGGTGAAGATGGTATTTCGAGCTCCCTGGTTAATTGTACAAATTGCGGAGGTGATGGAATGAACGGTAATGATATATGTCAAAACTGTGATGGTAGTGGTAAATTGCATGCACAATGTCAGCATGCTTACGAAGGTGGCACAGGTAGTATGGTTAATGGACCCGTTAATAATTTTCCTGCTATTGATACATCTGCAACACAGGTAATGTCTTTATATCGTTACTTAAATAAAGATGTCATAAAATTCAGGTATGGAGCAAAGTCAGGTGCATTGTCAAGTAATGGATCGGGGATTCGTTTAAATTCTATGTGGTTCCGTGAATTCAGTTTGGCACCTGTTTCTACCTTACCCGTAAAACTTTCCGCTTTTTCTGCATCTTTGAATAATAGTAGAGTTGACCTGAAATGGACTACTACCAGTGAAGTAAACGTAAATCATTTCATAGTTGAAAAAAGTACAGATGGTATTAATTACAGTGAGGCAGGTGTTGTTTTTGCCTATGGTACTGCTACTGACAGAGCAAACTATAGCTTATCAGATAATATAGCCAACAACCAGTCCAAAGTAATTTATTACAGACTTCGTTCTGTAGATATTGATAGCAAGAGCCAGCTTTCTGAAACAAGAATTATCAGAATCGGTAGTAAGTCAGATAATGCTGTTTCAATTCTTACCTACCCTAACCCGGTTAGTAATGAGCTTCGGATAACAATACCTGCAAACTGGCAAAACAAGAAGGCTGTTTACGAAATAGCAAATGCGAATGGCCAGGTTACAAAAAGGTCTGAAACAGCCAGCAGCAGCCAGACTGAAACAATTAATGTCAGCAGCCTTGCTCCCGGCTTTTACATTGTAAGAGTGAGCTGTGAGGGACAAACTGCACAACAGAAAATCATTAAACAATAAAATTATATTTATAGGGGTTCCGGCCGTTCCCGCTTTGGCGGGAGCGGTTTTTTTATGGAATATTTGGTTTATAATATAAACTACTTTATGTTTGTATTGAAATTAAACATTTGCTATGAGACATTTTATGAAAATGATTCCTGTATTGCTACTGGTTTGTTTGTTCCAGAGCCTGCAGGCACAGACTACATTAAAAGGTGTGGTAAAGGATAATAAGAATAACCCGGTTCCCGGGGCAAGTATAACTATTAAAGACAGTTATGATGGAGCCACCGCAGATTCTGCCGGTAAATATTCATTCAAAACCTCTGAAAAAGGACAGCAAATCATAATTATTTCCAGCATTGGCTATAAATCGTTTGAACAATCCATAAAACTTGAAGGAGGAACAGTTACAATAGATGCATTATTAAAACAGGAAATAAGTGAATTGACAGCAGTGGTGCTTTCTGCCGGTACTTTTGAAGCCAGTGATAGAAAAAGAGCTGCAGCAGTACTCGACCCGATTGATATTGTAACTACTGCCAGTGCCAATGGCGATATTACAGAAGCATTAAAAACATTACCCGGTGCACAACAGGTTGGAGAAAGCGAAGGCCTTTATGTTCGGGGTGGTACTGCTGCTGAAACAAAAACATTTATTGACGGCACCCTGGTTAATAATTTCTTCTTCAGCAGTGTACCTAATATAGCCCAGTTTGGCAGGTTCTCCCCCTTTATTTTTAAAGGAACAGTTTTTAGTACAGGAGGATATTCTGCTTTATACGGCCAGGCTCTATCATCCGCATTAGTTTTAGAGTCTATTGACCTTCCGGAACAATCATCTGCTAATCTCGGCATAAGTGTTTTGAATGGCAGCCTGGGTTATCAGCATCTTTCCAAAAATAAGAAATCCTCCTTTGGCGCCAGTTACAGTTACACGAACCTGGGACTTGCTTTTGCGGTAATTAAACAAAACCAGGATTATTCCAAAGTTCCAGCGTACCATAATGCCGATGCCAACTTCCGTATCAAGACTTCTAATACAGGAATGCTTAAGTACTATGGTTATTACAGCAGTAATAAATTTGCGTTTACAACCAGGAGTATTGATTCGTTAGGCTACTTCGACAAATTTGCCCTGGGTAATACCAACCATTATCATAATATTAATTGGAAAGAAAATCTTCCCGGCAAATGGAAAATTATTTTAGGAGCTTCTTATACCAATAATAAAGATGATATTAACAGTGGCATGCAGGATAACAATAAGAAAGATGTACAGCTAAGCAACCTGGAGGGTAAAACATTCAATCTTGATCTGAAAGGAAATTATTTTAACGCCAAAGCTATTCTGGAGAAAAAATTTAAAAGTTTGAGTGCCATCAGGTTTGGTACGGAATATAATTACAGTAATGACAAATCAGTTTACACAGCTTATAACGGTCAAAAATATCCGGGCGGACTGAAAGAGCATCTCAATTCATTTTTTTTGGAAGGCGATGTTTATGCAACCAATGACCTGGCATTAAAGGGTGGAGTTAGAATTGAACATGCATCCCTGTTAGACAAAACGAACATTGCACCAAGATTTTCGCTGGCCTATAAATTAAACAAGGGAAGCCAGGCATCGCTGGCCTATGGTATTTTTTATCAGAACCCGGAAAGAAAATACCTGCCATCACCCAATGACTTATCATTTATGAAAGCCACCCATTATATTGTACAGTATCAGCGGACTATTAACCAGCAATCTTTCCGGGCAGAAATTTTCTATAAGAAATATGATAACCTGGTAAAAACAGGAAGTACAGGGTTTACCGATGCTGCCATAAACAACAATGGATTTGGAGATGCAAAAGGCTTTGAATTTTTCTGGAGAGATAAGAAGACCATTAAAAATGTAGATTATTGGATTTCCTATTCTTACCTGGATACCAAAAGGGATTTTTTGAATTTCCCTTATGCTATCACTCCCAATTTTGCTGCAAAACATACTGCATCCTTAGTAACTAAAAAGTTTGTACAAAAATTAAAAATGAATTTTAACGCCTCTTATAATTACAACAGTGGGAGGCCTTACTATAATATCAGGTATGATGGCAGCGCTTACAAATTCAGCGACAGGGGCACTATACCGGATTTTCACAATGTGAGTTTTGCAATTAATTACTTGCCCTTCATCGGTAAAAAGGATCCAAAATCCTTTGCAGTGTATGTGCTGCAGGTAAGTAACATTTTCAATATCAAACAAACATATGGATACCAGTATTCTTATAACGGATACAGGAAAGAAGCCATTGTGCCTACATCCAGAATGTTTGTTTACATTGGCGCATTCATCAGTTTTGGGGTGGACAGGAGTGACGAAGTAATTAATAATAACTTATAAACGGGAAAGCAGATTGAATTACTATTTTATTTTAAAAGCAATTCATTTACTGGCAGTAGTGGCATTCCTGGGAAATATTACTACCGGTCTTTTCTGGATGCGATTTGCCCGGAAAACAAATGATATAAAAATTTTGCATCATTCCATATCCGGCGTAATTGCATCTGACAGGTTATTTACTATTCCTGGAGTAATAATAATAACTGCTTTTGGTATTACTGCTGCTGTATATGGT
>JBARSW010000616.1:0-2407 GCA_049644925.1 Chitinophagaceae bacterium
TGAAGTGTATGAGCATCTCATATTTGACAATATTCCCCATTACAGCATTCTGCGTTATCCTGATTTACTGCAAAGAAGTTTTGTTTGCTTCTCTTTTGGAAAAGTATATAATTGTACGGGTTGGAAACTGGGATATTGTATCGCTCCTGCAGTATTGACCAAGGAATTCAGAAAGGTTCACCAGTTTAATTGTTTTAGTTGTCATACACCTACGCAGGTTGCTCTTGCCTCTTTTCTTAAAAACAGGGATGCCTATATTTCGCTGTCTGCATTGATGCAGGAAAAACGGGATTATTTCAGCAAACTGATGCAGCAAACAAAATTTACATTACAGCCATCTTTCGGCAGTTATTTTATATGTGGCACTTATGAAAAGTTGAGTGATGAAGCCGATAAGGATTTTGCCATAAGGCTCACCAAAGAAGCTGGTGTGGCTACAATTCCCGTTTCCGCATTTTATCAAAATGGGAAGGACGACAAAGTGATTCGGTTTTGCTTTTCGAAGAAAAAAGAAACAATAGAAAAAGCAGTTGAAAAACTGATTGCCTTCTGATGTTTATCAACTCCCGATACAAAGGAATTTTCTACATGCTGCTGGCTGCACTTGGATTTTCGCTAATGGGTGG
Source organism: Chitinophagaceae bacterium (assembly GCA_049644925.1). Classification (GTDB taxonomy): domain Bacteria; phylum Bacteroidota; class Bacteroidia; order Chitinophagales; family Chitinophagaceae; genus JJ008. The sequence goes on from JBARSW010000616.1 coordinate 627, forward strand.
TGCCGCCAAACTATTAAAAGGAAGTTTTGGAGCAGGTCAGTTGGTGTTATGGCGAAATGGCATTGGTTTATTGGTGTTAATAGCTGGTTTTATTATGAAACCTCCGGTTAACAAAGGCGGCAAGTTTCATTTGCTCATCTTCCGTGGACTGATGGGAACCACGGCGCTCTATACTTTATTATACTGTATTCTCCATATTCCGCTGGGCACCGCCATGACATATAGCCTTACCTCTGCTTTATTTATTGCCGTTTTTTCTTTCCTGCTTTTTCGGGAATATCATGGCCGCATTGTTTTGTTTGCTGTGTTAATCGGCTTCCTGGGAATGTTATTGGTTTATAAACCAGCTATGCATTTTCCCTGGCATTACCATGCAGTTGGTTTATTATCGGGAATTGCATCTGCAGTGGCCTACATAACGGTTAACCGGCTGGCTACTTATTATGATTCAAGAATAATTGTGCTGGCTTTTGTTGGAACAGGTGTTATTGTCCCGGTGGTTTTTATGCTTATTCGTTATATAGGTAACATTACCCCGGATGATGTTTTCTTTATTAACTGGAAATGGCCGTCTGGTATTCAATGGTTTTATGTGATGTGGCTTGCCCTGTCTGCCCTGTTTGGCCAATACTTTGTTACCAAAGCATACGGCGCTGATAAAGCAGGCATTGTTTCTTCCATTGGTTATGCCAATATTGTCTTTTCTGTTTTTATAGGAATGGCATTGGGCGATGCGTTCCCGGACTGGATGTCGTTGTCTGGTATTATCTGCATCATTCTTAGCGGTGTTATTATCTCATTGGTAAAAAGGAATGCCGTTATTTCTCATTCTAAAAAATAATTGAACTAATATTTGGTGGTTTCAATTCTCTAATCGTATATTTGCGATATAAGATTAAGAAATGAATTTAAAAAACCATTGGGAAAACGTATATAATACCAAACTACTGAATGAAGTAAGCTGGTATCAACCCACCCCGCAGGCATCGCTGGATTTTATAAAGGAATTAAACATCTCTCCGGATGCAGCGATTATTGATATAGGTGGCGGAGATAGCTTTTTAGTAGACCACCTGCTGGCCAAAGGATTTGTAAACATCACCGTTCTTGATATTTCAGAAGCCGCTATCAACAGGGCAAAAGAAAGACTTGGGCAAAAAGCTTTATTGGTAAAGTGGGTTGTCAGCGATATAACCACCTTTGTTCCAACTGAAAAATATGATTTCTGGCACGACAGGGCTGCCTTTCATTTTCTTACTACCGAAGAGCAGATAAAAAAATACCTGGATGTTGCTAACAACGCCCTGTTGTCCGAAGGAAAAATTGTAATTGGCACTTTTTCAGAAAACGGACCTTCAGTATGCAGTGGTTTACCGGTAAAACAATATAGCGAAGACACCATGAATGAGGTGATTAAAAAATGGTTTAAAAAAATAAAGTGTATCTACACCGATCATATCACCCCCTTACACAAAGTGCAGCATTTTTTATTCTGCAGTTTTAAAAAATCAATAGCATAGTATGGCCTTTCATAAAAAAGAAGCATTCACACAAAAAGAACAGGACCTGGCATCATTTGCAAAAGCTATGAGCCATCCTGCAAGGATTTCTATATTAAAAGTGCTTGCCCAAAGAAACGAGTGTATCTGTGGCGAGATTGTAGAAATTCTTCCGCTGGCGCAATCCACCGTATCCCAACACTTAAAAGAATTAATAAATGCCGGGTTAATTACCGGAACTCTTGACGGGCCCCGCAGCTGCTATTGTATTAACTGGAAAGC
>JBARSW010000617.1:0-1688 GCA_049644925.1 Chitinophagaceae bacterium
AAGAAAAATGAGAATTTTTCCTGCTAATGACATGTCTTGTATCAGGTGCCGGTGCAACAGGTTTTGTATCATCGCCATTATCTTCTCTTCTTTTTCACAAAACTCATAGGGAGGAGCAGTTTCAATATCTTTAAAGGCTGGGTGCTCTTCAATTAATATATTTCTAATTTTCCAGTAATCTTCATCCGGCAAATCAACAAATTCAAGATCTAAATGAATTCCTGTTGCTTCGATTCTTTTTTCAATGTTGGTTATCTTCCTTTCACCAACCAGTTTAAATAGCATCATTGCCGGGAAAATGAATAAAATCGGGAAATTAATTTTCCAGGCAAACCAGCACATAAATGCGGCGGAAAGAAATACAAATACCTTACTCCAGATACTCTCTTCTTCTAAATATACCCTGTTTAAAAGTTGTCCTCCATCCAATGGATAAATTGGGAAAAGATTGATCAGGTTCAGCACAATAAATATCAAACCAATTCTTTCATAAGAAATATCAAACAGGTAATGTCCAGGGCTATGCTGCTCGATCAGGTATAATAAGGACCCAATTAAAATACCGGGTAATGGACCTGCCAGTAAAATTATAGCTGATTGTTTTTGTGAAACTTCTCTTTTAGTTCCGGACACATAAGCACCTAGTAAAGGAATAAAAAAAATACCGAGGTCATTGTACCGGTAGAATTTCATGGCAATGAAATGGCCCAGTTCATGTATCATAACAATTGCTGTAATTAGTAACAGAATTTTATAACTGGGAAAAATATAATACCCAAGTATTAAATAAGCTGCCAAACTGATAATGGAACGAAGCCAGATATTGGCAACCTGTTCTTGTTTTTCATATTTTGGAGGATAAATAACTGTTCCATGTTCCTCCACAGGTTCTTCATTATTATTCAATTCCGGTAATGAATTTATAGAATTTTCCATCTTATTTGTTTAGCCAAAATAGGGTTGCAATTTTTCCTTTAGTTGTTCCGGCATTATTGTTTTTTTCATTGATTTGGCTTCCATAAAATATAAAATGATTTTCCCGATTGCCAGCAATTCAATTTGTTCATTATATACTTCATGATGAAATTCTACTTTATGATGAACCGGTAATTCTTTCATTAATGTTTTTACAGTAAGCAGATCATCGTATTTAGCTGGCCGAAGGTAGTGGCAATGAACATCAATTACGGGCATAATGACACCCATTTTTTCCATATCCGCATAAGTAAAGCCTAATTTACGGATGGATTCTGCCCTTGCAGATTCGAAATAAAGGAAGAAATTACTGTGATAAACTACACCCATCTGGTCAGTTTCAGCATAACGGACTCTAATCTGTATTTCGGTTGAGAACATATTGTGTTTTAAAATCAATTACTTTTTGTAAAAGTTGCCAGTATTGAATTTGCAATATTAGATAAAAGCTACGAGGAGATTGGCGGGTTATTCAATTTAATGTATTTATCAGGCAAAGAGTCTGCCTTAAGTTTATGGTCTCAAAACTCATAATTAAGTAATTAATAAACACCAGAACTACCAATAAAATGTTAAAGCATGCACTTAATAGTACTTATGCACACCTGTTTGGAATGATGTTTGGTTTTACCTGAAATAATTTGAATATTCGCATCGTTTAGTAATTTATGCCTGTATGTTGCAGGTCCATTGGAAAAAGATCAAATTCATGA
>JBARSW010000618.1:0-2258 GCA_049644925.1 Chitinophagaceae bacterium
GGGTTAATTTTCCGGCCACAAGATTATATCAGGATTGGTCTTGCTTTCCACTCACCTGATATGATGATGCTGACTGAAAGATTTAATTCCGGGATGGCTACTGATGTGGAAAATCTCTTCTCTGGCAACAGTTATGATACAGTTGCTTCAAAAACTATCACCGGGAATGAAATCGAAATCTCCAAATACACCACTTATACACCCGGTAAAATTATCCTAAGCGGATCTTACGTTTTCAGGGAGGTTGAGAATATTGAAAGGCAAAAAGGCTTCATCACAGCAGACATTGAATACACTAATTATAAATGGATGAATTTCCAGGCTTATGATGAACAAAATAGTGAAAGTAAAGAGTATTACAAACCATTCAATGAGGCTATTGATGCTATCTATAAAAGTGCCTTCAACTTTCGCCTTGGTGGAGAACTGAAATTTAAAATTATCATGGCAAGACTTGGATTTGCCTATTACGGAAGTCCGTATAAAGACAATGTTTTAAAAGCAAGTAAAATGAATCTTAGTGGCGGACTCGGATACCGTCATAAAGGAGTTTTTGTTGACCTGACTTATGTTCACCGCATCAATAAAGATGTAAACTTTCCTTACCGGGTGAATGCACCAAGGGCCAACACCTTTGCTACTTTGAAAGATACTGGAGGCAATGTAATGCTGACAGTTGGTTTTAAAATTTAGTCGTAGCCGGAGTAACTGTTATTGAGGCATCAGCAATGATGCCTTTTTTATTGGAAGGATTTAAAAATTACATTTTCAACTATCAACCACAATGGAAATATTCCTGTACCATTGCCAGCATACCTTCCCGGTTATCCTTCAATTTTATTCTAAAATCCCGGTCATTGAAATTTTTCAGTTTCCTGACAATGCCCTCAATTATATTATCTGAAAACACATTGTATTGCTTATAGATTTCTGCCTGCTTCTTCAGCATTTCTGCAGAGTCCCAACAGGAAATTGGAAGCGATTGGAGATTTTTTATTCTGTCCCGGTGTTCCTCAGAAAATACATTTATATCCACATAAGTTTCATTAGCATATTCAAGTGAATCCTTCATTTCTAATCCGTGACGGGCTGCTACGGTCATACCTGCCAATAACAAATAAATATCAGCAGATCCATCAGGGCAACGGAACTCAACCGTTTGTTTGTTACTGAAATCTTCAGCAGGAACAGATTCCAGGGGATTTACTTTTACAATCATATCATTATTTCCACTCCATCCCAGCGGAACCCTGACTAATACAGAACGATTCCTGTCGCCCCAGCAAATTGATGTAGGTGCTTCCTGGTTTGGAACCAGGCGGAAATAAGATGTTGGATTTGTATTACCAAAAGCAGTTAGTGATGGAGACATAGTAAGATATCCGGCTATAAGTTTTTTCGCATACTCACTTATTTTCCCATTCTCTGTCATTATACTATTTTCCCCTTTCATTAATTGAGTATGAATATGCATTCCGCTACCTGCTTTATCAGTGGTAATTTTTGGGGCAAAGGTTACCGTTATACCATATTGATAAGCCAGGTTTCGTATCAGCCATTTTGAAATCAATAATTGTTCAGCTGATTCTTCCACATCCACCGGTAGAAATTCAATTTCATTTTGCTCATAATCCAGGTTATCAATAGAGAAATTACCAACTTCCAGGTGACCGTATTTGAGTTTTCCACCGCATTGTGCAATTAAATACAATGCTTTTGCTCTGAATTCTTCCCACTTACTGAATGGAGCCGACTCATGATAACCTTTCTGATTGGCAGCTCTGAACAAATCGTTTCGTTGGCTGATGATGTAATACTCCAGCTCCCCCATTGTATGAAAAGTAAAACCGGTTCTCTCTTTTAACACCTGGTGTGCCTTATGCAAAACATACTCAGGTGAAGAAGCCAAATGTTCTCCATCCTTGGTAAAATAAGAACATAAAATATCGAGTGTCGGAATATTGGAAAACGGATTTAAAAAAGCAGTTCTGAATTTCGGTATTACATACAGATCGCTTGAACCTGCTTCTATGTTTGAGAATAAACTGGAACCATCAACTCTTTCTCCTGTTGACAAAAGAGTGTCCAGATGCTTAAGATCATTGATAACAAAATTCAATGTTTTTAGCCGGTTATCTTCACCAACATACCTGAAATTCACCATCTTAACCTGGTTATCAGTTATGAATTTGATGATATCTGCTTTCGTAAAATCTCCGGGAGCTTTATTAAGATGCCGGATTAATAAATGAGGGTTA
>JBARSW010000619.1:0-13596 GCA_049644925.1 Chitinophagaceae bacterium
ATACGGCTTTTAGGTATATTAATTTTATTGCAAGCGGATCACTAATATTGGCTAATGTAAAAAGAGCAAGTTGATCAATAGCATTTACTGACAGGTAGTTTAATGATTGATCAATATCATCTACACCCAGATTAGCCCATACGGTACCTCCATTGGTACTATAAAACATTCCTAAATTTCCTTCTGATACACCTGCAAGTTCAGTATCAAAATAATTAAAAACAATTGTTGCTTCAAGCCCTGCATTATTAGTTGGGATCACATCATAATAGCGATAAACAGAAGCACCGGATTGCTGTTGATGTCCTCTTCTTATAACTGTATTGCCAAGGTTAGATACACTGGAAATATCAAGTCCAAGATTTCCAGGATTGGCACCTGTTGGAGCATCTAGTAATTGTGTGGATTGAATATAACCACCTGTTCTTCCGGTTATTCGCCTGGTACCAGTCTCCCCACTTAAAATTCCTGTGCTGCCCAAATCAATATTATGTTCATTTAGAAAAAGACTATCCCCATTGGCAAAAAGAAGGGTATTAGTAATATCGATATTTCTGTTTAACTGCAGACCATTTGCAGTCTTGTTTAGAGTAAGATTGTAAAAACTGGTGCTGGCTGAACCTCCGATATACGAATTGGCCGTCGCAGTAGAGCCAGAGAAAACTACTTCACTATTACCAGATGAGAAGGTACCGTTATTTTCAAAGCCTGCATTATTCAGAACAATTTTTGCATTGCTGTTAGTTACAATTTTGGTCCCGGGAGTATTTACTATTCCCTGGCTGGGACAAATAACCGGGGGGAAAAATAATACAGCACAGTAAAACAATCTTTTTTTAATATAATTAGATAACATATTATTTGTTTTTCATACTTTTTTGTCAAATCTGAAATATATAATTATTCAATGATTATATTTTTACTTGATATACTCTTCCCGGCTGCCCCAACTATCTATCTGAATATGGAAGTCAACAAATAATAAACCAGTATAATCACTATAAGTATCAGAAACTCTGTTTGAATTTCTCCATAGGCGGCAAACAAGTACACTTGATATTTTTTTACCTGAGCCACTAATACCTGCATTACTTGAACTTAACGGAGTTATTAAATGTGTAGTAGCAGTAAAAGGTCCTGATGCAACAACTGTATTTGTAGTAATAGCAGGAAAAACTTCAGTTGGACTTTCTTCATAATTCGCCCATGTATATTCAAAATTCCATTCCACATTTCCTGATCCAGATGATCTGGGAGTCCAATGTAAATGGGGATAAATAGTGCTGCCTTCCTTCCAAGCATGCGGAAGTTGAACAATAAAAGACATCGCTTCCACTGTTCCATTATCCCTGAAATACCAGATTTGTGGTCCACTGCTACCACTCAGATAACCAATACTTGCAGCATCAGAACCATTATCTAGAACAACCCGTAAATCATCCCATCTTACTTCGCCATCACCTACTAATCTTCTCCATATTGGCGATCCGGAAGTACCTGAATTGTAATAGTAACCTGTACCAGCAGCATATGCTCCTGTTATACTGCTATTGGTGTTATAAATCAATAAACTGGTAGCGGGATTACTGATTGTTGCAGCATCCGTAGTTGACGAAAGTGAAATCCTTGGTATCAGCAAACCTTTGCTGGAGTTAACAATATCGAGCATAGCTGAAACATCAGGATTGGTTCCATCTGTATTGATGCCAACATTTTGTGCCTGAATTATGGCCGTCAGATTAATGTTGAATACAAAAACCAAGAAAATGTTTAGAATGAACTTTTTCATAAAATTGAATTTTAGGTACGAGATTTATTTTATTACAAAAGCCATTGTCTTTGGCTGTAATACTTCTAAAATAGATTGCGGAAAAAATTACCATAAGTGGGAAAATCATTAATGATTCAAAGTGGCTGGGTATTAATGAAACGAGAATTGTGTCAGTTACAACCAGTGGTATAATCATAAAATTGGATTTAATAGCTGCTGGCGATAAGAAAAGATTACATTCCCTTAAATATTGCCATCATTTATTAATACAAAATTACTCACAATTTTAAAGAGATTTATGATTTAAATCATACAGGTAATTTTTTTTTTGACAACTAAGTAATAACCTATAGTCTGCCTTTTAACAACTACAGTATTTTGTAACTGATTTGCTGAAGTCAAATAGTATTTTTCATGGGAGATTTACTTACTTCAATATATAAGAATAAAAAAACTATTTTCATAGTAACAATATGAGACCAATTGGAAAAATTGTTCATTCAGTAATGTAAAATAAATATGCTTGAAAATATTTACAAATTCAAAGTGTCAGGTAATAGAATTGAAGAACTGAAGTTTCATAAGTTTTTATTTCAATAGGTTGATTCTTTCAGTCACAAGCATATTAAAGAAATGGCACTTTAATAGCAGGGAAGCTAAGAGATTTGTTCAAATTTTATTGAATTAACTGACAATAAAATTCCCGGGCCAATGCTTTTTGCTTGCATAGACCCGGGATAGAAAAGTAAATAACAGGAAACATCAAAAAATCAATAATCTTTTGGTGGAGATGGGTTTGCTTCTTCCAATGTAGGTTCCAAAACAAAAGGTTTAATTGATTTAGTTGGATCATCGTTTGTAACATAGATTTTATAAGTAATAAAACCACTATTATTTTCTGGAACAAAAACTACATACGTATAAGTATTAAAACCATTTACAATCTTTTTTACTGTATTCTTTCGGAGTATTATATTCCCAAAAAAAACTTTGGGGCCATAAGTTACTCCACTTGAAATCCCTTTCTTCAACATTATATCAGGGTTTGTATAATAAGTTCCATTACAATTACCTAGTGCCCCTTTACAAGACCACCCATAAAGAGTTAAAGTGTCATTTGGTTGAAATGTAAATGAAAAAACAACTTTCTTGTCTTTATCTAACTTGTTAAAGTCAGATTTTGTTACCCATAAATTATCCAAAGTTCCGGCTATTGACATTGCTTTAGATGATTCCTCTTTTACTTCTATTGTTTTGCTAATTGTATCTGCACCACCATTTGCAGCAACTTTCTTTTCATCCCCTCCATTATTACAGGAAGCTATTAAAAAAAGAGTAATACAAATAAGTAACGAATAACCGTTTAGTTTTGAATAATTGTCCATGGTGTTAGGTTTTAGTGGTAGTTAAAAATGGTTTTGTTTCAATGGTAGATGTTTGTATGTTAACTGAAAATATTTTTGAAAAATTTCATTCATGCGTTTACAAACACATCTCAATTATAAAAAATTATTAAAATTTATAGTCTTAGTTTCCTTGAGCCCAAAGGATTCAACAGGTTATGAAAACCCTGCAGTAAAGAATACTTCGGGCTTACAAGTAACCTTTAGATGCTAATAATCTTTTGGTGGTGACGGATTTGCCTCTTCACCAGTTGGATCTAACGCTAAAATTAATGCCAGCTGAGATGGATCATCGTTGGTAACAAAGATTTTATAAGTAATAAATCCCGCATTATTTTCAGGCACAAAAACAAAATTTCTATACTGGTTAAAATTATTCTGGAGGTATTTTATACTTTTTCGATGAAGAATTATACTGCCAAAGAAAACTTCTGGCCCATAACTGATACCACTGGCTTGCCCATTTTTTAATTTGATATCGGGGTTTGTTGAAAAAGTACAACTATCTGATCCTTTTTTACTACATGACCATCCATAAAGTGTTAATGCATCTTTCTTCCGGAAGGCAAATGAAAAAATCAATCTTTTCTTGTCGTCCAACTTCTTAAACTCGGATATTTCAATCCATAAGTTATCCAAAGTACCTGCAATTGCCATTGCTTTTGCTTCTTCCTGCTTTACTTCTGTTGACTTACTGTCTGTAGCCGAAACAGAATCTTCAGTAGCTTTCTTATCACCATCTCCATTTTTACAGGAAGACATTAAATTAAGTGTTATAAAAATAAATAATGAATACCCGTATAGTTTAAAATACTTAAACATAGTGTCTGGTTTTAGAGATAGTAAAAATGGTTTTGTTTCAATTGAAGCTTAAGTAAGATAATAAGAATTTTTCTCTTTTCAATATATTTATTCAGTAAAATAAAGGTATTTTCAAAAATGGTTTACCAAATTCACACTTTCGGAAACTTTAATAATGGGTAACATATTACTTAAGATACTTGACTGGTCAGAAGTGTGGGCACTGATGTTTCCCCTGTTAGTATTATCATTTCGACGGAACCAACCAGCCAGTTTACGACCTATAATAATTTATCTCTGGCTTGCCTTTTTCATCAATCTTTCCATTGATGTAATTATGGCAATAAATATTTACAGCCCTGATTCAGATCTTAGTAATAATCCATTATATAATTTACATTCTGTTACCAGGTTTATCTGCTTCAGCTATTATTTTTTGAACTTATCACAGGCATCATTTGTGAAATATAAAAAAGCACTGACAGTAGTCTCGCTGATATTCGTAATTATCAACTTCAGCCTCTTTGAAAATTTTTTCAACTTCGATTCGTTTAGTGGCAATTTACTGGCTACAGAAGCGTATCTTCTACTGGCCTTTTGTATGCTGTATTATTTATCAGAATTAAAAGACGATAATAAAAATCTCTTCAATGGCCCTGATTTCTGGGTGGTAACAGGTCTCAGTATATATGTTGTTATTAATTTTTTTGTATTCCTTTTTTACCTGCCTATGATTTATGTAGATCGTACCCTGGCAGTTAATATCTGGAATGTACACAATATTGCTTTTATAATTTTTTGTCTTTTTATAACCAAAGCATTTTATGGTCCTATTAGATATAAGCATTCAATCTAGAGTTATCATTGGCATATCCGCCATGGTATTGTTATTTACCAGTTTCCTGGTTGTATTTATTTCCAATCAGCGAAAAAAACTGCAATACCATAAAAATCTACAGGCCATGCATGAGGAACAGCAGCAATCCTTACTGCAACAAAATGCTTTACTGGAACAACGGGTACTGGAAAGAACAGCTGAGTTGTCTGCACAAAAAGAAACATTGCAACAAACTTTATCAGAATTAAAAGCAAGCCAATCACAACTGGTACAAAAAGAAAAGATGGCGTCTCTCGGAGAACTTACTGCAGGCATTGCCCATGAGATCCAGAATCCACTGAATTTTGTTCTTAATTTCGGAGAAATCAATGCAGACCTGTTAGCAGAAATAAAAGACCGTATTGCCAGTGAAACATTACCAACAGCATTTATTAATGATATTAACCCGTTGGTACACGACTTTTCAGAAAATTTGAAAAAAATTCTCCACCATGGAAAAAGGGCTGATGGTATTGTAAAGAATATGCTACAGCATTCCCGTAAACATAATGGCTCAATGGAACTCACAGACCTGAATGAACTGGCTGATGAGTATTTAAGGCTGAGCTACCATGGTTTCAGGTCAAAACATAAATCTTTCACCTGCAGTTTGCAAACTAAGTTTGATGGAGAGGTAGAACAGGTTAATATTATTTCGCAGGATATCGGGCATATATTGATGAATCTTTTCAACAATGCCTTCTATTCAATGAATGAAAAAATGAAACTGGGACAAAAAAACTATGAGCCTGTCCTCTCTATCTCAACAGAAAAAAAAGAAAATAAAGTGGTTATTACAATAAAAGATAATGGCATGGGTATACCAGAAAAAATTATTCATAAAATCTTTCAACCCTTTTTTACTACAAAGCCAACAGGTGAAGCTACAGGGCTAGGGTTATCATTAAGTTATGATATGATTAAAGCCCACCAGGGTGAGCTTAAAGTTGATTCAGCTGAAGGTGAATATGCTATGTTCTCATTGGCACTGAATTATTAAATCCCGGGATTTAAACAACTTGTTTCATTCATATTTTTCCAACACCCTGTTTCCTGGATAAATGAATCTTTTCGAGTTTGGAAAAAGTTATAAAAGAAATAAAATCTTGCTATTGAAATAACTGTTTCTTTGTACTAAATAAGAATAAATGAAAAATACTTCCCTCTTAATCGCAATTGTTGCTTCTTCCCTTACTCTCAACGCACAGACAATTACTCCCAAACCACTCAAAAAAGTGATGACACTTACAATGCCCAGAACGGTAGATGATGAATATCCGGGTACAAGGGGAGCATCAGTTGTGTGGCATCCCTTGCAAAAAAAGTATTATGCAGCTATGGCAGGTAATACTCAATATCCACTGGGTGTATTTGATGCAAAAGGGAAACTACTTTCTCCTGAAAGCCTGAACACTGATGCGGATGTACGGGGCCTTTGGTATAACCCACAGAAAAAACAATTGCAGGGAAATTCTTACGACGATTATGGCTGGTTTAGTTTTAAACTTGATTCAAAAGGTATACCCCAGAGTACAGATATATTTATGGAAGGGATGAACCAACCTGATGCACAGTCAATAGGTGCCTACCATACTTCTCTGCAAGAGGTGTTGTTTTTAAATGCTGGTTTTGTTTCTTTCTATTCTTTTGAGGATGGATTGTCGAATAAGTCAATACAAATTCAATGGGGCCATACAAAAGAGGATGGGTTATTGGAAGAGGAAGCTGATGAAGCAGAAACTCCGGAAGATTATAATTACACCACGGTTATTTATACAGGTATAAAAGGTGCTGAAATCGGTTTTCTGAACATTACAGAAAAACATGTGGAATTATACAATATTGCCGATGGCTTTTTGACAAAGAAACTAAGTTTTCCGGAAGATGCACCAGTATACAATAATTTCAATTTTGCTTATACCAATGGAATCTACTGGTTATTTAATATAGAAACCAGGATATGGACTGGTTATAAATAATCGGGTTCCATTTCAGTAAGATTGTTCAGGCTTTTATTACAGTTACGCCGGTAAGTGTGGTGCCCCGCTATTAGCGATAGCACCACTAATATTCTCGTTGAAGTCACTCAATAAATTTTTCCGAAGTGTTGGGACAAGATGTGATGTTGTGTATAGTAATGTTGCAGGACCAATGCAATGCATCGAAATAATTTTGGCAGTGATACCATTTTCCTGCCGAAAGTTGTGACATGACGACGCTTTTATATTTTTCAGGAGGACTAACCAAAGACAAAAATCTACTACAAACCCGCTGGGATTTTTATTTTCAGTTTTTTCATTTCTACTTTCAACTTTTCTGGCAGGCCAGGGCGGCAAGCACAATTTTGCTGATGTTCCAGGTGCCAATCAATACGTTGTTGAACGGTTGGATTTTTCGGCATTTTATTTTTCTTATGCCACTCTGCATTCAGGCGGCTGATTTTCTTTTCCATAAAAAATATTTACCTAAGATTAAACGATGAAAAATCAAGAAATGCTGATCCTTCTCAGTCTTTTAAATGATACTGATACCTATTTCTTCCTGTTTCTTCAACAAACCAGACTGCCGAAGTCTGCGTAGTAGGAAATGAATAAGCATATTTCTGGGAGGAAACATAACTTATTACAACTTTTTCTTTCCCTTCTGAAGTTGACTGATATCATCAAGATCTTTTAAACGAACGGATGCTTTCTTAGCTTCAATAAGATGGTCAATATGTATCATCCGTATAGGCAAATCATCATCATCAAAAATTACTGACAGTTTATACGCTTCTTCAAAATCCAATCCTTTTACGGCTGTCATTATATCAATACCTACCGGATTTCTGCCAAAAGAAAAAACATCATTTTCTTTTACTTCTAAGAATTTTGCAGTGTCATATCAAACAATGGCATTCCAAACTAGCTAAATGCTTTTGCCAGTTTCTGATAATTCTCTTTAGTGCACTCCACCCAAATATCCATATCACCTATAACCCTTGCATGGCCGTGAAGGATAACTGCCATACCACCTACCATGATGTATTTGACTTCCTGGTTATTGAGAGTTTTTAAAAAGTCTCGAAAATCTTCCTGAAAAATATCAGCCATTAATCTTCAAGTTTTTTAATGCAAAAAGCTGTTTTATCCATCCGTGGGGGATTATTCATATCAAATTTATAAGCAACACTGGTTAAATAAAATGCTATTTCCAATCTCTCCTTTACAGAATGGTTAAGATAATTTCGCATTGCATCATCAGCCTCTTCAACAGTTTGCAATTTGAAAGCTGTTTTATCCATCCGGTATTTTTTTGGCGTACCCATATATTAAAAATAGGAACAAAAAATGAAGTTTTAAACTATGCAGCCACTTATTGAAAACGAGGAACAAGTGCCTAAAAGCCTAATTTTTACATTAATTGATAAGTCTGATGAGAAATCTGGGATCTGTATTAAAAATCACGATGATAATCTTTTTGCCAATTTATGGTTTTTCATACACTGCGATAAAAATTACAAGTAAACCAGATAAAATCAATAAAAACTGTTTCGCTGATTCCCTGAAACCATATTTTTTATGCAATTGCGGAATAAGGTCGGCCAGTGATATATATATAAATCCTGATGCAGAAAATGCCAAAATATACGGTAACGCTACCTTAGTTTGAACAGCAAAATACCAGGCAAAGACAGCCCCAATAATAGCGGTAAAACCTGAAGCAATATTTATGATAATAGCTTTACGTTTTGAAATTCCTGCCTTTATCATAACGCCAAAGTCTGCAATTTCCTGTGGTAACTCATGTGCAAAAACAGATATAGCTACTACAAAACCAAAAGATATACTTTGCAGAAAAGCTGCTGCAATTACAATACCATCCAATAAATTATGAAATGAATCTCCGGCCATTAACATCAGTGCACCGGCCTTATTGTGCCTGTCACAATGTTCATCAGCGCAAAATCTCCATAACATTAATTTCTCAAGCAAAAAGAAAAACAAAATACCAGCAAGAACAAAATAAGAAACAAACGACCCGGCTTGTTCAATTGCTTTTGGCAGCATCCCGATAAATGCTGCACCCAATAAAATACCACCGGCAAATGCATTAACTTCTCTTGTAAGTTTTGTTAACAGTTCATTCCTTAACGTTAATAGTACAGTCGCTCCTAATACACTGATAATATTACCTATTAAAACGGCTGTTATTATATAGAATAACATTACTGCTGATTATTGCAATTATTGTGAGGGTGACCATTTTCATCATTGTGGTGATTGCAACCAATCCCGGAATCCTCCACATAACCGTTTAAAAAGTCTTTTACCAGTTCATCGGCAATTCCGGAAGCCCCCCGGTATACTTTAATTCCCTTATGCTGTAAGTGAAGCAGTGCTCCATTTCCCAGCCCGCCAACAAGAGCCACTGTTACCCCATTTTCAGAAAATACCCCGGCGGCATTACTACGGCATCCACAACCATCATTCCAGGGCAAAATTTCTTTTTCAGTTATCGTTTTATTTTCATTGATGGTATAAATTGCAAAACTTTCACAATGGCCAAAATGTTCATCTACAAAAGTTCCTCTAACCGGTACAACTATTTTCATAACCTGGTAATTTTCTTAATTATATTTTTGATAGTCATTTCTTCTTGTGTTACAATCATCTGAACATCGTTAGCCCTGAATACTTCTGAAACTTTTGTGCCAAACCTTCCAGCAACTACCATTTTGATATTGTTCCCTATAAGAATGTCTGCTGCACTACAACCGGCCTTTTCTTTATCGTAGCGGTTAGGATTTTCTATAAATGCATGCGAATCATCTTCTGTATTATGTATACAGTACCAATCAGCACGACCAAAATGTGGATCAATATATGACTGTAAGTGATTCTCCATACAAGCTATTGCTAGTTTCATGTTAGATTATTTTATTTGTTTATTACAGTTTTACAAAACGGACAATATGCACCTGACGAAGCTGTTGCTGTAAATGTGATATTACATTTTTTACATTCATGCCAGTCTGCAATATTGCTGTTCCCTTCTTCAAAAACAATTTCAGTTCCTTCAACAAATGCTTTCGCTATTTTTCTCCTTACACTTTCATAAATCCGGGTAAAAGTGGGCCTGGAAACATTCATAGCCTTTGCTGCTTCTTCCTGAGATAACAGTTCATAATCACACAGATTTATTGACTCATACTCCTCGAAGGATATGGAAGCAATTTCCGATGATTTTTTGTGCTGGTTTCCTATTGGCTCAAACCCTCTGAAATGGGGAGCCATTTGAATAAGTCTGACTTTTTTTAACCTTCCCATATTATTTGTTTTACGGCATAAAGGTAATTATAGTGAACATATGTTCAAAATAATTTTATTTTAACTATGCTGTCTAGTTTGTGAGTTGCCTTTTTCTATGCCATCAACTATAGTCTGGTTGAAGACACTCTCCTATTTTTCTTCTCATTTACTCTATGGTATTTTCCCCAACTGCCAGGCAAACACATAACCTGCCTTTGCCGGAAGGCAGGTACACACGACTGTGTGCTGCTTTTTAAGAAGACAAATAAGGGAGTCAAATCTGTATATTTGAGAAATAAACTTTTATTATGAAAATCAAAATTACTGCAATCGCATTCCTGTTCATTTTATTCTCCTGCAACGCAAACAACGAGAATAAAGCAAAGCCGGCAAGTACAGAAACGAAATCAACTTCTGATGATGGCACACCTGCAACGGATATTGAAGCACAGAAGAAAGCATTAAATGATCAATCAAAAGCCTGCATAGCTTTGATGAATTCGCTGGAAGTTGAGTTAAATGCTGCCTATGCTGCAGGTGATGCTGCTGCTGCAAGTAACTTCAAAAAACGTATTGACAGTGCTGCTACGGAAAATGCTAAAATAGGTCAACAATTAATGGCGTTGGATAAGTAGTTCTATTTTTTAAATGATAGAGTACAGTAATGTTTTTATCAATTTCAAATGCTTGATTGATGAAAAATATTCATTATTGCTGGTTTTTACTTCCTATGCCCAACCCAATTTGATGAAACTATAATATAAAATAGCTTGAATAAAATAGGTAAGAATTGCAATAAAGATCATCAGAAGAAGCACCAAAACAAAACTAAATAGTATACCAGCACTTCCCTTTCTGATGTAAAACCAGTCGTAAAAAGCAAAGCTGTAATATAAAAGAATGAACATGGGGTAGAGAAGTTGTGCTATTATTATTGAAGATGACCCATCAAGCCAATAATACAAAGGGAATAAGGCAATATAAAACAATAATACCTCACCAATGAGATAAGCATTTGCAACAAGGTGCTCTCCAAAAGTATATTGTTGTTTTTTATAAAGCAGCCAGGTAAAAAAAGCAATAATTGGAAATTGAATCATTAATATCAATGAATTCCAGGTAATGCCAAATGATTCAAAATTAGATTGGGGTCTGCCATTTGTAAATACAAACCTGGAATAGATCAGGGTAGCAAATCCACCTATAAAAAGCACAAATTTTAAGGGCTTATAATGCCTTTTTCTGTTTCCGGCAAAATAGCTTCTGATTTCCTTTCCAGGCCTTGTTAAAAAACTACGCATGGTATAAAAAAGACCATGGTCAATATCAAAAAATACATCAGGAATAGCATGTAATAAAGTAGCAACGGTAATCCGCTTTGGAACAAGACTCTCGCCACAATGCATGCATAGTTCCCCGCCGCTTTTGAGTCCACAAGCCGGACAAGGGGTTATTTTAGAACCGTTATCGATTGATTTTTCAGTCATTATTTATCATTTACTTTCCTGATTTCAAAATAGAATGTTTGACCTGGATTTTAGAATCTAAATGTAATATATACTTTTTGGTCTTGTTGGTCTTCTAAAAAAGGGAATGGCCTTTATAACTCATTTCGTCGGTATCTCGCCTTGCTAACAGGCTGCCACGCAACAACAACGACGGCGTGCTGCTTGTCTATACGAACAAAAAGGATTAAACCCATAGCACCGATTGCTCAATAGCGAGTTGCAGTTGAAGAGTGCAACGCAAGGGACAATGATAGTAGTAATAAAGCCTGGCAATCAAAAGCCCCAACTCTCGTCAGGGCTTCTTATTACTTTTTCTTACCATTACTCTTCTCTAACTCGAGTGCCTCATTCCTAAACACCACCGTATTATCAAACACATCCACAAGCACCGGGTGAGTTTTATCAATATCACCTCCCAGTATTCTTTTGCTCAACTGGTTTACAATTTCTTTTTGTATCAGCCGCTTTAATGGTCTTGCACCAAACTGCGGGTCAAAACCCTGCTCGGCTAAATACTCCAGCGCATAATCGCTAAACTGTAGTTGTATGCCGCTATCAACTACTAATTTCATCAGTCCACCCAGTTGTATTTTTACAATTCCCCGCATTTCTTTCATCATCAACGGCCGGAACATGATGATATCATCCACCCGGTTCAGAAATTCGGGCCGTATGGTTTGCCGCAGCAAAGTCATCACTTCCAGTTTAGCCTTGTCCGTTACCTCTTCTACATTCTTTTCATTAACCTTTTCAAAAGCATCCTGTATAATGTGGCTGCCGATATTGCTTGTCATGATGATGATAGTGTTTTTAAAATTCACCACCCGGCCTTTGTTATCGGTAAGGCGGCCATCATCCAATACCTGCAACAATACATTCCACACATCGGGGTGTGCTTTTTCTATTTCATCGAGCAGCACCACACTGTAGGGCTTACGGCGAACGGCTTCGGTGAGCTGCCCTCCTTCATCGTAACCCACATAACCGGGAGGGGCACCCACGAGGCGGCTTACGGTGTGCTTTTCCTGGTACTCACTCATGTCAATCCTCGTCATCATGCTTTCATCATCAAACAAATATTCCGCAAGGGCTTTTGCCAGTTCCGTTTTACCCACACCGGTAGTACCGAGAAAAATAAACGAACCAATTGGTTTTTTCGGATCCTGCAAACCGGCACGGCTCCTCCTGATAGCATCAGCCACGGCAGTGATGGCTTCTTCCTGTCCCACTACCCTTTCATGCAGGTGGTCTTCCAGTTTTAATAATTTTTCTTTATCACTCTGCAGCATCTTCATTACGGGTATGCCGGTGGCTTTGGCAATGCTCTCAGCAATATCTTCTGCATCTACTTCTTCTTTCAACAGACGATGCTCGTTGTTCGATGTCAGTTGCCCGGATAAATCGCTGATTAATTTTTCCTGTCCCTGAATTTTTCCATATCGTATCTCTGCTACCTTTCCATAATTACCTTCCCTTTCGGCCCTTTCAGCTTCTTGTTTAAGAAACTCAACTTGCTCTTTAGCGGCCTGTACTTTTTCTACCAGTTCTTTTTCCTCCTTCCATTTGGCTTTATAGGTATCTTTTTCTACGGAGAGATTTGCAATATCCGTATTCAATTGTTTCAGCTTCACTTCGTCATTCTCCCGTTTGATGGCTTCCCTTTCAATTTCCAATTGCCGTATCTGCCTTTCTAATGTGTCTAATTCTTCTGGCATAGAATTCATTTCCAGGCGGAGCTTGGCGGCACTTTCATCAATCAGGTCAATGGCTTTATCCGGTAAGAAACGATCGGTGATATAACGGCTGGATAATTCCACTGCTGCAATGATGGCTTCGTCTTTAATCCGAACATGGTGGTATGTTTCGTAACGGTCCTTCAAACCCCGCAAAATAGAAATCGAATCTTCAATACTGGGTTCATCAATCATCACTTTCTGGAAACGCC
>JBARSW010000620.1:0-25377 GCA_049644925.1 Chitinophagaceae bacterium
AGGGAATATGGGAACAAAAATGGTGTTTGGTAAATGATAGCTGTTTTTAAATATCTGAATATCTTCATTGGAAACACAGGCATAAGTACAATTCGCCGGTAATTGCCTGCTATATTTTTTTATTAGCCTGCTTTCCCGGAGAAAAAATAGCTTTTTCCAGGGCGATGATGCTGCCTTTGCCAATTCACTGTAATAAGTACTTTCTTCATTATGCATCCTTACTACTACCTTTCTTATTTTCAGATCAAGGGATGAAAGTACACCTGTGCAATGTAATCCCTCCAATAAAACAGGATGATTATCTTTTTGAAGATTTTCGATCAATTCAGTATTCATCCGGGAAGAAATGATATATGGAAGTTTAAACGAAATTCCTTTATGTCCTGTTTTCCGTTGATATATATGTATGCTTTCACAGAATTGGTTTAATTCATTTGGCATCCCTCTTTCATTGTAACTAAAGTAATGAAGGTGTATAGAAATACCCATTTTCTTGAACATCATAATACGGTTCATCATATCAATAGCACCACCATAATCAGCTGGCCAGGGTACATCAAGGCATACTATATGTAAATGTTTGTTCAATTTGCAAATACAGATTGGTAAAAAGCAATTAATTTTTTTTCTTCATTTTGCCAGTTCAGCTCATTTCTTGCTTTCAGGCAATTTCCCTTTAGCCTATAATATAAAACATCATCAGCCAGCAAATTGTTTAATTTATCAGCAATTCTTTCCGGGGAAAGGTTATCCAACAACAGGGCAACCTCATATTCTTCATTAAGTTTTCTGTATTCAGGATAAGCAACAGTTACTTGTGGTAGTCCCGCATGAAAATAATCGAAAAATTTATTTGGTAATGCAAGATGCTGATTTATTCCTGTTTCTTCCGGAACTGCAATACCGATATAAGCCTGTTGAGATATTTCCCAAAGTTCATCGGGGGGTAACATACCTTTCAATTCAATTTTTTCTTCCAGTTTATAGGAAGATATCAGCTTTTTTAAGGCAGGCATAAAATTGCCGTCCCCGCATATTACTAAACGGCTATTTACCCATTTCATTGCAGGAATAAGCCATTCAAAACCTCTTGCTTCATTTACGGCACCATGGTACAGAATAACTTTTTCATTAAGTACTCTATTACTATTTAACGGCTTTAATATTGGAATATTTCTGATAGTTAGATAATTTACATTGTAGCGACGATGAAACTCCTGTGCAATACCTTCACTCACGGTATATCCCCATTTAAATTTCGGCACAGCTTTTTTCTCAATGATAGTCCACACTTTTAAAACTCCCGGGCGGGTTACTACTTCTTTTAACCCGGTAAATAGTTCATGTGCATCATAAATACGGGGAATTTTTTTCCATTTGGAAATCCATAGACAGGGAAGAATTGTATCCAGATCTATTGCACAAATGGCATCCATCCGTTGAAATAGTAAAAAGAAAAAAAGACGAATATTATATTCGGCGTAAAATAGCTTCCCTTTATTAAACCAACAGCTAATCCTTTTTTGTTCAAATATTTTTTTATCAAGTGGGAGAGAGGTTGAAATTTTTCTTCCTGCGAGTGTAACTGTATAACCATTTTCTGCCAGAGAAGTGCATATCCGGTGCATTCGCTGATCGTATGTTAGATCATTTGTAACTGTAAAAAATATTTTTTTCAAATCCTGGTGATAAGTACTAAAAATAAAAGGTTTTGCAAAGATGCAAAACCTTAAATATCTATACGATTAAACTTTGAAAATTTTCTATTGACCCATATTCATCATATCCGAACCGTTTTCCTGGTTCTTATTATTTTTCCTTTTAAATAAATTGGCATCGAACTTACCAAATCTCCAGTTAAAATTCAAACGAAGAACTTGGGGATCTCTCCGGCGAAAAATATTCTGAACAAAATATTCTGATTCAGAATATATATCCTGTCGGCGGGTTCTGAAAATATCATTAATGTTTAATGATAAAGAAGCTTGTTTGTTTTTCATAAAATCATATCTCAGTGCAGCATCAACAAAATAATTGGCCCTTACATAACCCTGTGCAGCACTTGACTGACCAAAATGGCCGCCACCGCCACCACCCATCATACCAAAACCACCACCTCGGCCACCACCACTACCACCGGGAGGTAATACAGTTCTGGACTGATATTCACCTGAAAGTTGAAAAATAAAGTTCTTTGGCAGTTTGAATGTGTTGTTAAGTTTTGTAAACCAACTTGCAAATTGGTCCTGCTCTGGCTGACCAACTATTCCTGTAGTTATCTTTGAAGTAAACAGGTTAAAGTTTGAGGTTACATCCCACCACTTGGTTAGTTTATTCTTTGAAACTAATTCCAGGCCTGTAACATAACTAGAACTTGCATTTATATAGGTGTTTATCAGAATGTCTTTTCCTGATAAAACATCCATTTCTTTTGCCTGGTAACGTGTTATTAGATCAGTAGTGTATTTGTAATATATCGAAGCAATAAAATTATCCTTATTCTTAAAAGTTTTTTGGTAGGTAAGTTCAACTGAATTGGTAAATTCAGGGCTAAGTCCCGGATTTCCCCTTGAAATATTTAATGAATCAGCATAATCTGTAAATGGCATTAATTGGTAAAAGCCCGGTCTGTTAATTTTCCTTGTATAATTTAATTGTAATTCCTGCTCATTCTTTAGTTTTTGGTTGAGGAATAAACTCGGGAAAAGGCTGACAGGAAATTTTACTTTGAATTGCTGATTTTTTTCCGGTAGATTTCCTTCATAATCAGATGTTTCAACCCTTAGTCCAACCTGGTAACCAAAGTCTTTTACTTTATTGGAATAAGTGGTATAAGCACCAAACACTTTATCAACGCTATTATAATTTACGGAAAGGTCTGGTGAATATGCAGGGGTTCCGTTATTAAAATAAAAGAAATCATTACGATTATAAACTTTTCGGTATTGTGCTCTTACACCTACTTCAACTTTTGAGTCAACTGAAAGAGGCTTTGTATAATCAGACTGAAGAACAAGGTTTTTGTTTTCGCCTTTTCCGATTTGTTGTTGTTTAAACTGACGGAGATAAGTATTGCCCGGCACTTTATAAATGTTATTCGTAATAATGTTGTCATTAACACTTTCACCAATATTCAAATTTACATCAGCAGTAAATTCCTCGCCTTGTTTTGGAAATAAGTGCTTAAAACTCATCATACCTCCATTCATGTTCATCCTGAAACTGCTATTCGAGAATCGGTTGCTGAGAGAAGAGGTATCAACAGGAGTAAGCCAATTAGTAATAATTTCACTTTCTGATGTTGGTTTAAATCTTCCCCTTCCAATATTACCAGCAAAAGAGATTGTATTCCTATTATCAATAAAATAATCAATACCAGCCCTAAGGAATGTGAAATTGCCATTTTGAATACTCTCATCTGTTTGTAACAATGAAGTATTAGGTACATCATAAGTTATTCTGTCCGTTGTGCCATTACTAATGGACTTTCTTTGATTGTAATTAGCACTTACAAAGAAGTTCACTTTATTTTGGCGAATATTGATATCTCCTCCAAATCCAATTCTTGCACGGGAATCAATATTTGTACGCAGGCTTCCACTATAACCTACTCTTTTATTTTTCTTTAAAACCACGTTGAGTATACCGGATGTGCCACCCGATGCATCA
Source organism: Chitinophagaceae bacterium (assembly GCA_049644925.1). Classification (GTDB taxonomy): domain Bacteria; phylum Bacteroidota; class Bacteroidia; order Chitinophagales; family Chitinophagaceae; genus JJ008. The sequence goes on from JBARSW010000620.1 coordinate 3,670, forward strand.
AATTTTGCTGAAGGATTGGTAATTATTTCAATACTTTCAATAGCATCTGCCGGAATTTGATCCAGGGTCATAATAGTGGGGCGGCCATCAACAAATATTTGAGGAGAGTTGTTTCTCATTGTTACGGTGCCATCTATATCAACATTGATAGATGGAACGTTTCTCATTACATCTACAGCTGTACCACCTGTAGAAACCATGTTCTTATCTACATTGAAAACTTTTCTATCAATCCCCAGCTGTAAGCCCGGTCTTGAAGACGTTACCGTCACATTATCCAGTGTTTTATCAGCAATATCAACTTTTATATTTCCAAGGTCTTTTTCAAGAGATCCCATCATTGCACTCATATCTCCACCTGGCTTTATGTCGAACGAAACGGGTTTTTCATATGGCTGATAACCAATAACTGTAATTTTTAATTTCAATTGTCCCATTATGGGAACATTTAGAAGTGAAAAATCCCCATGCTTATCAGTTAACATGCCATTTATCACTACATCTTTTCTTTTTTTAGCGACTGAATCAAATTTGTTCTGAATTAATTCAACAGAAGCATATTCAATGGGCTTATTTGATTTTGATTCAATTAATTTACCATAAAGCGTTCCTGTCGGCATTTGCCTGTTTGCACCATTTGGTTTATTAGTAGATGTTTGGGCAAAACTTATGTAACTTATTAAAATACAGGAGATTGTAAGAAATAAAACTTTCATTTGTCAGGTTTTTTAATTAGACGGTCAAAACTGCATTTACTTGCAGACAATTTAATGACATAATTGATGAATGGTTTAATTACAAGGATAAAGGGAAATTGTTCAAAATTCATTGAAATACAGCACTAATCAGGTTGTCAGCAGAGTTATAGCGACCTGCAGAGCACCAATAATAAATCCAATAATGGCACCTATTATTTCAACAAAACGAAATTCCTTTGACATTATCTGGTAAAGAATTTCTTCAAGCTTGTCTGAAGAGAAAGCAGCAACTTTTGTAATTACTATGTGTTCGAGATCCAGTTCAGTTTTAAGGTTTGTTGCATATTGTTTCATTACCTGAGGAAACAACTCCTCAATTTCTTTCATAAAAGCAGATTTTAGTTTAGTGATAGTTTTATCACCCACAAACATGCTAATAACAGGCATTTCATTGCTCAGTTTATTTCTTAGAAAATCGTCCACATGATTTTCAATCATTGGCATAATTTTCTTAAGGTTATCCGGGTTGCTTATTTTGTCTTCAATATCCTGAAAAGAAAGAAATTCATCACTTACCAGTTTTCCCAATTTTTCTGCAAACTGCAATTGTCTTTTAGGAAATATACCCTGAAAAGTGACTCCGAGAATCTTTTTTGGCTCTCTCGGATGGAAAAGCATCTTAATAGCCACCCAGTTTGTAACCCATCCTATAAAAGCGGAAATAACAGGGATCAACAATAACCAATAGTTCATAATAATATTTTAAAATGAAACCCCGTTTCGCCTGAAACGGGGTTTTTGGGGTGGCTAACCGGGTTCGAACCGGCGACCCTCAGAACCACAATCTGATGCTCTAACCAACTGAGCTATAACCACCATATTTCTCTAATTCCTCAATTTATAGAGAATTTTCGGATAGCAAAAATAAGCAAAATGGCTTTTCCCATAAAATAAAAGAACAGTAGTTTGTAAAACATTCTCATTTTCTGGCCTGAATTTTGAAAATACCATTCATCAAAAAGCATTGTTAAAAGCATGTAAAGGCAAGAAAAACTCTGTTTTTCCGTTATTTTTGAATTATGTCTGAAACACTTAAATATCTTTTGAATATGAAAAGACTTCCCCTGGTTATTATGATGATTGTTGCTGCCTCATTCCTTGCTTTCAAGACAATGGGCACAGGAACCAGGAGTCTGAAAAATCCTCCTTCTAAATATGAGAAAATTCTAAAGTTGGTTGGCGAAATGCTTACCCAGGCCCATTACAGTCCCCAAAATATAAACGATGCCTTTTCAAAAAAGGTTTTTAAAAAATATATTAACGACCTGGATCCGGAAAAGAATATGTTTTTACAGGCTGATTTCGTTGGTTTAAAAAAATATGAATCAAGAATTGATGATGAAATTAAAGGAGCACCAGTTGAGTTTTTTCTTTTGACCGGAAAAACATTCACCAGTCGCATAGAAGAAGCTGCAAAAATTTACAACGAATTCCTTACAAAGCCCTTTGATTTTAGTTTTGATGAAGAAGTGATTCTGGATGGAGACAAATTAGCGTTTCCAGCCACAGAAAACGAAAGAGCTGACCGTTGGAGAAAGAAAGTAAAATTTATGACATTGGAAAGGTATGCTGATTTATTGGAAAGCAGGGAGAAAAATAAAGGAAAAGAAGGATTTGTATTTAAGCAGGATGAAGAACTGGAGAAAGAAGCAAGGGAAAGAGTTAAAAAAATATTGGACAGGACTTTTGAACGTTACAGGGTAAAGTTTACAGATGATGACAAGTTTAATTTATTTGTTAATGCCATTACCACCACAATGGACCCTCACTCTGAATTTTTTCCACCCGTTGATAAAAGATATTTTGACGAAGAAATGAGTGGCCGCTTTTATGGCATAGGAGCATCCCTACAATATGATGATGGAAATATTAAAGTAACCAGTGTAGTAACGGGAAGCCCGGCTGCAAAATCCGGTGATATTCAGTCTGGTGATATTATTCAAAAAGTTGCCCAGGGAAAAGAAGAACCAGTAGATCTTTCCGGTTTTGTTGTTACAGATGCAGTTAAGGTTATTCGTGGTAAAAAAGGAACAGAAGTCAGGTTAACTATAAAAAAACTGGATGGCACCATTAAAGTTGTTTCACTTATCAGGGATGAAATTGTTCAGGATGAATCATTTGCCCGTAGTGCCATAATTAATAATAATGGATCCAGAATTGGATATATCTGGCTACCTGAATTCTATGCCGACTTTGACAGGCCTGATGGTAACAGGAGTTATATTGATGTTGCCAAAGAAGTGAATAAGCTTAAAGAAGAAAAAGTGGATGGTATTGTAATGGACCTCCGTAACAATGGAGGTGGTTCTTTATACGATGTGGTTCAAATGGCAGGCTTGTTTATTGATGAAGGACCGATAGTGCAGGTAAAGGATAAGGAGAACAAAGCAAGTGTGCTGAAAGATAAAGATAAATCAGTGTTGTATTCAGGTCCATTGGCTGTAATGGTAAATGAATTCAGTGCTTCAGCCTCGGAGATTTTTGCTGCTGCTATTCAGGATTATGGTCGTGGGGTTATAATCGGCAGTACTTCCACTTATGGTAAAGGTACTGTTCAGAGAAATATAGGACTTGATGAAAACGGTTTCTCTATGTCGAATGCAGAACTGGGAACTGTAAAACTAACCTTACAAAAGTTTTATCGAATTAATGGAGGCTCTACCCAATTGAATGGAGTATCATCAGACATTGTTTTACCAGACAATTTGGAAAACCTTAAAATAAGAGAAAAAGATAATGAAGACGCTTTGCTTTGGGATGAAATAAGTAAGGCTACCTATAATAATTGGAAACCTGGTTATGATATAAAAACTATTCAGCAATTGGCTGAACAGCGATTGAAAAACGATGTTTCATTTAATCTTATAAAAGAAAACGCTGAGTGGTTAGCTAAAGAAAATGATAAGCAATATTCATTACAACTTGATAAGTATCGTAAAAATCAGTTGATGATTAAAAATACTGTTAAGCAACTTGATGCTTTGCAGCGGTTAAAAACTGAACTCAATGTTACTGCATTACCCAAAGAAGTAAATCGTTGGGCAGATGATAAAAACAAACAAGAACGATTTGCCAGTTGGTTAAAAAATCTTCAGAAAGATATTTATCTTGACCAGACAGTTAAAGTAATAAATGATATAATTGGCCAGCAAAACCTTGTACAAGGGAAAATAATAACTGAGGCTGAAAAGAAAGCTTTTTAAGATTATTGTCATTCAATAATATTAATTGAAATGCCCCTTTTTCAGGGGCATTTTTATTTGTTCAACTATTTCTTGTTCGTTGTATTACAGATATCTTTCAATTAGTACCTTTTTATGATGATTAATATGGCCTGCAATAATGAATCCAATTCCTAAAACACTTATTGGATAATCATTGGAAATTCCCATTGCATTCATTTGGTTTTTATCAAATGATTTGTATAAAAAAATTGTAGCAGCCCTCACCACTTTAATTTCTTCCAGCATTTCTTTCCAGTTTCTTTTACCCGCTTTTGAATTTGCGGCATAAAGATTTTCGTCAAAACCGGGAAGTGGTGCACTTTCTTTTCGGGAAATACATAGCGCCCTGTAAGCAAATATTCTTTCCGTATCAATAATATGCTGAACCATTTCTTTTATTGTCCATTTCCCTTTTGCATAGCGATAATTTAATTTATCAGCGGGAATTTTCCGCAATAGTTTTGAAAATGATATAGCCTGATCTTGTAAGGCGGTTAATATTTCATTTTCTTCAACCTGCTTTATATATTGATGGAAGAAAACAGGTACTTTTTTTAGATCGGGTCTGGGCATAATATAAAATTTAAGAACAATAAAACTGTATTTATTAATTGAAAGTTCGGAAATTATTGTTGTTGCTTGTATTAATTCTTCCTTAATAAAAAACCCTGATTTTTAGGTCAGGGTTTAAATAAAATAAAATAATATAGATTATCCTTTAGGTTTTACTATTGTTTTAGGTTTAAGTACCGGCTTTCTTTCTCCCTTAATTGTAGAAGCAAGTTTAATTGCCTCATAGGCATTTATAATACCACCGGATCTGCTTAATTCACTTAATTTAACCATTTCGTCTGTACCCGGATTCTTAACATCAACGTCCGGCTTTTTAGCAGATTTTTCTATGACCATTTTCACCTGCCTCGGGCTTAAATTCGGATAATATTCCAGTATAAAAGCAGCTAATCCTGCAACTACCGGTGAAGCCATACTTGTTCCCTGCAAGTTCTGATAGGTGTTGCCACCAGGAACAGTTGCATATATTTTTACTCCAGGAGCAAAAACATCTACTTCATTCTTACCATAATTTGAAAAGTTGGCAGTAAGTCCACCAGCTTTTGGATCGCCACTGGCACCTACAGTTATCCAGTTATTTGGACGGGTTCCATCCAATAAAAGTGGGGTAGGGTAGTTGTAGCTGGTATCGAGATTCTTGGCATCATTGCCTGCGGCATGAACCATTAGAACCCCTTTACTTTCAGCATATTTTACAGCGTCGTCCACCCATTTTTTCTCAGGGGAATAGCTCTTGCCAAAACTCATATTAATTACCTGTGCACCATTGTCAGCGGCATATCGGATAGCTAATGCAATGTCTTTATCATGTTCATCACCATCAGGAACTGCACGCAATGACATGATTTTTACATTACCGGCAACGCCATCCATTCCCTTGCCATTTTTACGGGCGGCAGCAATTATTCCAGATACATGGGTTCCATGTAATGCTGATTTATTACTAACCATTACATCATTGTTACCGTAAAACTTATCGTTAAAATCATCATAGTTATCTTTTACAATATCAGCCCTGTAAGGAGTTGGGGGGGTATTGCCAGCTTCAGCTTTCTTTTCTTCACCGGTTACATAATCACCAAATCCTTCCAGGAACTCATCATTAGTAGTTTCTAATGCATCATTACCAGACATTAACCCATAAATGGTATTCTTAGCTTTTTTTAATTCCGCATCTTCTGGTTTAAACTCGCCAAGTTCTTTTCCTGTGTATTTGTCTTTACCCAGTGCCTTACGTAAAAGGCTGTCACTCTTGAGGCAATTGTTGTAAGCTCTTCTCATGAAAACTATCTCAAGGCCACTTGTTTTGCTTTCACCAGCGACTTCATTTTCTGAACGTTTCCACATTTCATATTCAAAAGCTTCTTCTTTTGAAAGGGAAGAAACATCAATGGTCTTATCTTCATATTTTGATTTAAATAGGTGATATACCCTGGCAGCTTCATAAGTATCCTGTTCTACACTTCTGCCATCAGCACCACCCAAAAAGTTCCAGCCATTTATATCATCTACATATCCGTTCTTATCATCATCAATTCCGTTACCTGGAATTTCTTTAGGATTTTTCCAGAGAACTGATTTCAGGTCTTCATGCAGCGTATCTATACCTGAGTCAATAACAGCTACAATTACCGGCTTACTTTTTAATTTTTTTGCTTTTACAAAACTGTATGCCTTGTCAACACTTATTCCATAATAACCTGTTGATGCTTTGTCCAACATATGCCAGCCTTTTGGAATTTCATCTTTCTGAGCAAACAAAGAAGAAGAAATCAATCCACAGATTGCAAGAATAGTGGTACGTTTCAATAAACTTATCATTTGTTTTTAAATTTTAGTTCTACAAAGTTGATAAAGAAGTAAAAATAATGATTACCATTCATACATTTTACATAAATAAAAGCCCCCAAAAAGGGGCTTTAGCATTTTTTTGACGATTTTCAAACTAATTTAATTACTCAATTTCATTTCAACCCTGCGATTTAATGATCTATCAGCAGGTGTTTTATTACTATTCAGGGGCTGGGTTGGACCAAAACCTTTCGCTGTAAGCCTGTTAATTTCTATTCCCTTTGAATGCAGGTAATTCTTCACTTTTGTTGCTCTGTCATTAGAAAGTTTCATATTGGACTCAAAATTCCCATCATTACTGGTATGCCCTTCAATCAATAAATTCAACTCAGGATTTTCTTTAAGAATAGTTACCACATCATCCAATATTAAGATGGAAGCGGGCAACAAAACTGCTTTGGCTGTTTGAAATTGTATTCTTTTAGCAGCATAGTTAATTTTTTCAATAATTTCTTTCTTAATTTCTTCAACCGGGCAACCATTTCTTTCTTTTGTTCCTTTCACATCCGGGCATTTATCTTTTTCATCGTTTACTCCGTCTCCATCAGTATCCGGAATCGGGCATCCTTCATAACGGCCCAATCCAACAATTAATGGACATTTGTCCTCATCATCGTTAATGCCATCTTTATCACTATCTGGTACAGGGCACCCAAAATATTTTTTTGATCCGATCTGATCGGGGCATTTATCTTCATTGTCATTAACACCATCATTGTCTCTATCAAGTATCGGACATCCATTATTCTTTACGAGACCAGCTACTTCAGGGCATTTATCGTCTTTATCTGCAATGCCATCTGCATCTTTATCCGGACAGCCATTTGTTATTAAAGAACCAGCTTCATCGGGGCAATTGTCTTTTTCATCTGCAATACCATCCTTGTCTTTATCTTTTGGCTTTTTCTCAATATTCAATGGTTTGCCTAAATAGAGTCCGATTGTTCCGCCAATTACCTGATGTTTATAACTGGTGGCGTTATACAATGCAGGATTGAAAAAATCGTCAAAACCACGGCTGTAATTTGCAGTAATAAATAACCGACCAAATTCAAAACCCGCAAGTCCATTTAAACCATAGTCTAAAACAAGATATTTATCAGGACCTTTCCCAACTCCCGGATCATTGTTTTCCTCTTGTTTATAAACAAGTTTAATTGAACTATTGCTCCTGTCAACTGAAATAGTTTCCAGATTCAATTTTCCATTAAAGAAAACAGATGCATAGGGACCACCCCCAAGAATGAATTTTACTTTCTTGCCCAGATTTATTTTATATACAAGATTTAAGGGGATATCTATATAATTGATAAATTCTTCTTTGTTTAATTGAAGAACTGAAGAAACAGTTGTGTCAAAACGTTGAGAAAATTTTCTTCCTTTCTGATAAAATACAACGCCAGGTTGAAAAGAAAAATGTGACTTGCTACTAAATGGTAAATCTGCTAATAAGCCTCCGTGGATACCAAATCTTTCAGAATACAAACCTTTCAGATTATTCCAATCGGGTAAATGGTTTTCTTCAATAACACTGGATTGATGTCCGCCAGCAACAACCGCAACCCGTAATTGTGCAGTCGAAATAAAGAAACTGCAAATAAAGAAAACTAAAGTGCTTACATATTTCATGGGTGTTGAATTATTATTTTAATAATTAAATAGGAACACAAAAATTGCATTTATTCTGCACAATTCAAAGTATTAAACTTTAAAGAGTTTCAAAACAAAATTTTGCCTGATTTAAATTCTGCCTTTTAAATATTAAATTTTATTCCCTGTGCCAGGGGAAGTGAAGTGCCGTAGTTAATTGTATTAGTCTGGCGCCGCATATAAACTTTCCAGGCATCACTTCCACTTTCCCGGCCACCACCGGTTTCCTTTTCACCACCAAATGCCCCTCCAATTTCTGCACCGCTGGTTCCAATATTAACATTTGCTATGCCACAATCACTTCCGGTTACAGAAAGAAACATTTCAGCCTCTCGGAGATTTAATGTCATCATAGAAGATGATAAACCCTGTGGCACCTCGTTTTGAATAGCAATAGCCTCTTCAATTGTTTTAAATTTTAATAAATATAATATTGGTGCAAATGTTTCATGTTTTACAATCTCATAACCGGGTTGTGCTTCAGCAATACAGGGTTTTACATAGCAACCGCTTTCATAGCCATTACCAGAAAGAATTCCACCTTCAACAATAAAATTTCCTCCTTCAGCTTTGCATTTTTCAATAGATAAAAGATACTGATCAACAGCTTCTTTGTCTATCAACGGTCCAACATGGTTTTCCTGGTTTAGTGGATTGCCAATTTTTAATTGTTGGTAAGCCGATACTAGTTTTGCTTTAACTGTTTCATATATTTCTTCCTGAATTATTAACCTTCTTGTACTGGTACATCTTTGCCCAGCAGTACCCACTGCTCCAAATATTGAGCCCAGAATTGCAATATCGAGGTCTGCATCTTTTGAAATAATAATGGCATTATTGCCACCAAGTTCTAATAAAGCCCTGCCTAATCTTGCACCCACAGTGGCACCAACTGCCTTGCCCATCCGTGTAGAGCCTGTTGCGGAGATCAATGGGATTCTGTTATCTGCCGCCAACCATTCACCCACTTCACGGCCACCGATAATTAATCCGGAAACTCCTTCCGGCACATCATTTCGTTTAAATACTTCAGCTACAATTTGCTGACAGGCAATTCCGCAAAGCGGTGCTTTTTCGGAAGGTTTCCAGATGCAAACATCTCCACAAACCCATGCCAGCATGGCGTTCCAACTCCAAACAGCGACCGGAAAATTAAATGCAGAAATTACTCCTACAATACCCAACGGATGATATTGTTCATACATTCTGTGGCCAGACCTTTCACTGTGCATGGTAAGGCCATGTAATTGTCTGGATAATCCAACGGCAAAGTCGCATATATCAATCATCTCCTGAACTTCACCGTATCCTTCCTGCAAACTTTTTCCCATTTCATAGGAAACTAATTTGCCTAATGCATCTTTATTCAATCTTAATGCTTCACCAATTTGTCTTACAATTTCACCTCTTTTGGGAGCAGGTATCAATCGCCATTCTTTAAAAGCAGAGACTGATTTTTTTAAAACTGTTTCATAACTTTCTTTATCTGTGCCAATGACTGAGCCAATTTTTCTGCCATCAACAGGAGAGAAGGAATTAATCATTTCTCCATTTGAGTTGATCCATTCATTACCCGTGCTAACTCCTTTATTTAAATTTTCAATTTTAAGTGTTTGGAGAAAATCCATATTAATTATTTTATATTACAAAGCTATTTCAAATCCGACTGATAACCATCTGCCTGGCATAATAGAACCCAGCAAGTCACTATATTTTTTATCAAATAAATTATCTGACTGCAAAAAAAGATTTCCTGTTTTGGCGAAAAGACAATAACCAACTTTGGCATTCAATAAAAAATAGGAGGAAGTTATTTCGGCATTGATTGCAGCAGATTTTTGTGTGTCTCTTTTTTTATAAAGGACGTTTGCTGAAAAAATGAATTTTTCCCATTTATAAACTGACGAAAAATTTACCAGACATTTTGCATGTGAAGAGATATAAAAGGAGGGTACCGGGTCATCATTCTTTGATTGTAACACAGTTAAACCCAAGGTAGCTGTAAGATTACTTTTCGTTGAAAAGTTTTTACTATAGAGAATATCAATTTCTGCACCGGTAGTTTTTACATTCTCTACGTTTTTGGCTAAGGCATATGTTCCGGTTGGGATAAGATTTTCTTTTCTGGGCATGTCTGTATAAAGTGTATTAGCCCAGTCAATCAAATTATTATGTGTACGATAGAATAAAGTACCGCTTATTCTGAATTGGTTAGTAAAATTAATATCAGCTCCTAATTCTGCATTCCAGGATTGTTCAGGCTGGAGGTTTGGATTTCCAATTCGTCCACTTGTAACAAGTGATTTATTATAATTGTTGAAACGTTCCGTAAAATCGGCATCCCGGAATGATTTTCCCGCAGAAGCCCTGATGGTAATTTTTGAAGGCGACCATGCTATATTTACCTGAGGCAAAAAAACAACACCGTAACTTTCATCCCAATCAAGCCTTACACTTTCATGCAAAAAAATATCCTTACCTGGTTTGTGACGAAAAATGGTATATACTGCCCCATGCCAAAGAGAATGATCACCCCTGTCATTTGAATTTATTTCTTTTCGAAGTGTTTGCAGCCCGATGGTATAATTATGCATCTTATTAAGTTGTGATGTATAATTTAATTGTGAAGTGAAAATATTTGATTTATTGTCGTTAGGAACAGATACGGGTCTGAACCAGTATTGATCTCTTAATTTTTTATAGGCTGCATCAAAATTAATTTGACTTTTATTTGTTTTCTTAGTCAGGTTCAGGTGATTCCACCAGGTATTCACTTCCTCATTGGCAGTATCACTGGCAAAAGTTGTATAAAAATTCTGTGCATTAAAATTTCTGAAATCAATTGCAGAGCGAAAATTCAATTTCAAATCTTTCGCAAATTTTTGAGAATAAGAAATATTTGCAGTGGTAAGATGAAAAAAACCATTAGTACCCCGTAATAGCTGACCTGTTGAATTATTTGTAATAACTCCACCTGAAAGAGTTGAGTTCTTTTTTGACCAATTAAACCAGGCGTCACCATTAAGAAGTTTATATTGACCAATTACTGCTTTTGCAGTAATTGAATTTTTATTCGCACTGCCTGAAAACGTTTTGGTAATAATATTTACAACACCGCCAACAGCTTCAGAACCCCAAATAGCAGAAGCCGCACCTTTTAAAATCTCAATCCTGTCAATTTCTGAAGGATGAATGGGAATATTCATATTGAAATGCCCTGTCAACGGATCATTTAGTTTTACTCCATCAATAATTACCAATACCTGCTGAAAGGTTCCTCCACGAATTACAATATCACTTTGTGCACCCTGCGGACCTCTTTGTTGTATTTCTATTCCTGGTATGTATCGTAGTAATTCGTCTATAGAATGAACTGCCGATGAAGAGAATGTTTCTCCTTTAATTGAAATAATATTTCTTCCACTTTCTTTTTGTTGCTGAGCCTTTTGCGTAGCAGTTATTACAACATTTTCCATTTGTACTGCTGTATCCTGACCTGTAAGTTGAAGTGAGATTAATAGAATAATTGAAGACACAAAAAAGCCTTTTGTGAAGTGCATACGTTGGTTTTAACTACAAAAATAAGGTCAGGGGAATAAATGAGATAATTTAAAAATTAATAAAATCCCGATTTACATTACTTGTGCTAGTACTGTTCAGAATCATTGGGAAATTCACCAGATTTTACATCTGAAATATATTGTTGAATTGCTTTTGTAGATTGCTCATGAATGTTCAGATATTGACGTAAAAAGCGGGGTTTAAATTCTGTATTTATACCCAGCATATCATGCATAACTAAAACCTGACCATCACAATCTCCACCAGCACCAATGCCAATGGTTGGTATTGAGAGACTTTGAGAAACTTCTTTGGCCAATAAAGCAGGAATTTTTTCCAATACTATGGCAAAGCAGCCAGCTTCCTGGAGTAGTTGAGCATCCTTACGTAATTTTTCTGCTTCCTCTTCTTCTTTTGCTCTTACAGCATAGGTGCCAAACTTGTATATTGATTGTGGTGTAAGTCCCAAATGCCCCATTACAGGAATTCCTGCAGATACAATTTTTTTTATAGAGTCAATAACTTCCTCACCGCCTTCCATTTTTACTGAGTGCCCTCCGGTTTCTTTCATTATTCTGATGGCTGAGGCAACGGCTATTTCTGAATTTGACTGATAATAACCAAAAGGAAGATCTACAACAACCAAACAACGATGTGTTCCCCTTATAACAGATTGTGCATGATAAATGATCTGATCAAGAGTTATTGGTAAAGTTGTTTCATGACCTGCCATAACATTTGATGCTGAATCTCCGACCAGTATTACATCTATGCCAGCTGCATCAATGATTTTTGCAAAGGAAAAATCATAGGCCGTCAGCATGGAAATTTTTTCTCCTGCCACTTTCATTTTATGCAGGGTATTTGTTGTTACTTTTTTAATTTCTTTATTGATACTCATTTCAAAATTTTAAAATAAGAATTCTCTAAATTTCAATTTCTTTCATTATTAACTCTTCATATAAATGATGCACCAGTCCATCGGCCAACCCGATTTTTGGAACAAAAATTTCATCTGCATCAGCCCAGCGCATTACATTAATATATATTAATAATGCAGGAACAATTACATCAGCCCTGTCTTCCCTGAGTTTATAAGAACTTATTCTTTGGTCAACTGAGAGGTTATTGAATTCTTTATAATAATTCCTCAATAATTCAAGGTAAAGAGGTTTACCTTCTTTCCTTTTTGAGATGGAGAATATTTTATTAATATTTCCACCTGATCCTATGGCAGTAACATGATGATATCCATTTGTGTTTTTCCGGATAAAGTCTTTCATTTCATCCCAGGCTGTTTCTTTAACCTGGTTTTTCAATAAACGAATGGTGCCAATATTAAAAGATTTTTTGAAGATAATTTTTCCGTCACTAAAAAAAGTAAGTTCAGTACTGCCGCCTCCAACATCTATATATAAATATGATTCATCGGTAGTCATATTTTCTGCAACATGGTTCTTATAAATCAGCGAAGCTTCGTGGTCGCCACTGATAATCTCAATTTCAATTCCTGTTTCGTTCTTTACCCTTTCAATTATTTCTTTTGAATTAGAGGCATCCCTCATGGCAGAAGTGGCACATGCTTTCAGGTGTTTTACATCATATACTTCCAGCAAAAGTTGGTATGACTTAATCGTCTTAATAATCTTTTCCACTTTGGCAGGAGATATCTCGCCTTTATCAAAAACGTCAAAGCCCAACCTCAATGGAACCCTGACGAGGGCTGATTTAATAAACTCTGCTACTCCCTGAGGTCCGGGTCTTACGTCAGTAATTAATAATCTTGCTGCGTTACTTCCAATATCAATTGCTGCCAGTCTCACGTTGTGTCTGTGTTTTTTTGTACAGGTAGTTATATGTTTCTACCTGGGATCGGATTTTCTTTTTTGTTGTTTTAACATATTCATTATCCAGTTCATTATTAAGGCATCTTGCTTTTACATTATCCTCCAGCTGAATATTTAAAATGTCAATCAATTCCTGTTTTAACTCATTGTTCCAGATTGGACAAGTAGCTTCAACCCGGTGTTCCAGATTTCTGCGCATCCAGTCAGCCGAAGATATAAAAACTTTCTCTTTGCCTTTGTTATGAAAAATCCACACCCTGGCATGTTCAAGATATTCATCAATAATACTGATAGCCCTGACAGGTTTTTGGTATTTTTTACTTTCAGTAAGCATACAAAAAATACCCCGGACTATAAGCCTGATTTGAACACCGGCTCTTGCCGCTTCGGTTAACTTGGCTATCATTTCTTCATCAGAAAGTGAATTCATCTTTAGTGTGATAGTTGCTGTTTTCTTCTTCTTAGCCTGTTTTATTTCTTCATCAATCAGGCGCAGCATTTCAATTTTTACAAAGACTGGACTGGGAATAATTGCTTTGCAATCTTTAAGAAAATGTTGTCCTGTTTTTGGTTGTTCCAGGTAATTAAAAATTTTGTTTACATCGGCCATAATTTTAGGATTGGACGTAAGTAAACAATGATCACCGTATAATTTTGCAGTTCTCTCACTTAAATTACCGGTACTTACAAAACCATAAAGAATAAAATTGTTTTCTTTTGTTCTTTTCTTGATAACACATACTTTGGAATGTACTTTCATATTGGCAATTTCAACCAATACTTTTGCACCTTCTTCTTCCAGCCGTTCTTTCCATTCCAGGTTTGCTTCTTCTTCAAACCGGGCTCTTAGCTCAAGCATTACAATTACTTCTTTTCCATTACGCACAGCATTGATAAGTGCATTAATAATTTTTGATTGTGGAGCCAGTCTGTAACAAGTGATTTTTATAGAAATGACATCCGGGTCAAATGCGGCTTCACGGATTAAATCAATTAATGGCAGGAATGAATGATAGGGGAAATGCAGTAACACTTCTTTTTCAAGAATAACATCTGAAACACGACGAGTGGTTAACAAAGGATGGTCAAATGGTTTTTTTCTTGTTTTTTTCTCGGCAAAAACTTGTTCCGGAAAATCCATGAAATGCCGGAAATTATGAATACGGCCACCGGGAATAAGATTATCTCGTTTACTAAGATTTAATCTTCTGATCAGGTATTCGAGGAGTCCCGGATCCATCTCCCTGTCGTAAACAAACCTGACTGGTTTTCCTTTTCGCCTGTTTTTTATTCCCTTTTCTAATTTTTGAATAATATTTGTTGAAATGTCTTCATCAATATCAATCTCGGCATCCCGGGTAACTTTAAAAATATGTGATTGATAATGGTCATACCCAAAATAGGAGAAAATGTCTGGCAGGTTGTAGCGGATGATATCCTCCAATAGAATTATATGATGCTCTTCCTGAACAGGGGAGGGCAGGATACAAAATCTTCCTAAAACACGGCTTGGAATTTCAATTAAAGCATACTTTCTTCTTAATGCACTTTCCTTTTTCCACATCACAACACCGAGATAAATTGATTTGTCCCTTAATGCAGGAAATTCAATTATGTTCTCAATCATCAATGGAATGATACTGGAACTTGCTTCTTCTTCATAGTAGTTACGTACAAATTCCTGTTGTTCTTTATTTAATTCTTTTTCTGTTAGTAAGAAAACTTTTTGCTTATTCAGAAGTATTGAAACTTCTTCCCATATCCGGTTAAACTCTCCCTGGAGGTTAAGCACTATCATTTGAATTTCGTCAATGATCTGTTGCGGATTATTCTCCAGGTGCATATTTGCTTTATGCCCAAATTGTATCATTCTTCTTAAGGTAGCTACCCTTACACGGAAAAACTCATCCATATTATTGGAAAAAATTCCCAAAAATTTGATTCGTTCTTTAAGAGGAACACCCGGGTCTGCAGCTTCTTGTAAAACTCTTGCATTAAAGGAGAGCCAACTTATGTCCCTCGCTATTGTCTTTTGTTTTGGATTTGCCATATTTAATTAATTCACCAATAATAAAAATAGCAAACTGCTTTAATTTTTAATATTAAGTTTCGGGTAAAACAGATTTAGTTTCGTTTTATCTGATCAATAATTTGCGTAGTAGAAAATCCTTCCAGGATTGGATTAATAACTACAGTTCCACCACCTGCCATAACTTCTTTGGAACCAACTATCTGGTCTATCGTATAATCTCCACCTTTTACCAATACGTCAGGCATTATGGATTTAATAAGTTCAAGGGGAGTATCTTCTTCAAATAATACTATGGCATCTACCATTACCAGCGAAGCAAGAATCAAGGCTCTTGCCTCCTGATTGTTTACAGGCCGGCTTTGCCCCTTTAATCTTTTAACTGATGCGTCATCATTCAATCCGATTACCAGAAAATCAGCTTCTTTTGCTGCCTGCGATAATGAAAAAATATGTCCCTGGTGAATTATATCAAAAACACCATTAGTAAAGGCAACCTTTTTCCCTAACAATCTCCACTGATTAATTTTTTGAATAATCTGTGAAGCAGAATAAATTTTTTGAGTTATAAGGTCAGGTCTTTTCAACTTGCTTTCTTTTTTTATTATAATATGGAATTGCAAGAAAACTAAATAAACCACCTATTAATACAACTGCAGTCTGGGCCATCCATAAAATCCAACCAAATGCCAGTGCGATTACTTCATTAAGACCATATAACTGCATTGTTTGCTGAATTAATAAAGCATAGGCACCAATTCCTCCGGGAGAAGCTACCATACCAATACTCCCTGCAGATAATACGGTAAAAGCCTCCCTGATACCATATTGTTGTGTATCCTGCATAGCCAGAAAACCCATATAACCTCCCAAAAGGTAGATAGTCCAGATACAAAAAGTTAATAAAAAGAACAGGCCACTTTTCTTTAATTTTCTAACAGAACTTATACCTAAAACGATCCTTTGACTAACTTTTTTAAACACAGAAATGAGGTCTTTAAACGTTTTCTTTTTAATAATCATCCAAAGTGCAATAATGATAAGGATGATACCTATTACAATCATTGTATAAATAAGTCCATTCCCTTTCTTTTCTTCCTGATTTTTTGATTGATTAAAAAGGGCATTGATGATGTCTGAATATAGATTTGGTTGAATTACCAGCGTTATTCCAAAAACAAAAAGCAGGGTGATGGCATCAATAATTCTTTCGATAATGATGGTGCCAATTAACTTATCTGCAGGAATTTTTTCGTAGCGGGCCAGCACCGTACATTTCAACACCTCACCAAGGCGGGGAACAGCCTGGTTTGTAAGGTAGCCAATCATTACAGCAAAAAAAGCATTGGCTTTAGATGGCATATATCCCATTGGTTCCATTAATAATCTCCACCGGAGGGCTCGCAGGTAATGACTTAAAAACAAGAGAAAAAAAACAGGAATTATCATCCATTGCCTGGCTTCACGGATTGCAATTTTTATCTGATCAATTTTCTCCTTGTTTAGTGTCTTGAGGGATAGCCATACAAAAAAAGCACCCAGACCAAAGAAAATAAAATATTGAAATATAGTTTTTAAGAGTTTGTTCATTTATTTATCGAAATTAAACCGATATGGCTGAAACGCAAAACAGATTAATTAATAAGGGTTGATGACTTAATAAGCATATTGTCAATTAATCTGATTTCATTTAAAAAGGCAGCTACCAGAATAACCAATTGTTGTTTTTCTTGTAATTTATTAACCTGGGTTAGATTTATTGCATCTACTACATCTATATAATCAACCTGGAATCCTTTTTCTGTAAGCATTTTATTTGCTGTTTCTTTTATTTCCAAAATATTTTCACTGGTTATATTTTCTTTAATAAAATTCATAGAATGAAAGATTGAACAGGCTTTTTCCCGTTCGGCTTCATTCAGTCTGCTGTTTCGGCTGCTCATGGCAAGGCCATCCTTTTCACGAAGGGTAGGGCAGATAACAACGCTAATCTCATTCGCCATGCCAATTAATTCCACCAGCTTGTTTATAACCATACATTGCTGATAATCTTTCTGACCTAGGTATAGTTTGTCGGGCTTTACGATATCCAGCAAACGGTGAACAACCATGCAAACTCCCTGAAAATGACCCTTACGAAATTTTCCTTCAAAAACAGTTTCAAGGAATCCGAGTTCATAATGTTCTATTGGTTTCACTCCATCCGGATAAACTTCTTTTAAATCAGGCATGAATAAAATATCACAACCGGCCTTTTCCTGCAACAAAATATCTTTTTCAATAGTTTTCGGATATTTCTTAAAATCTACAGGATCATTAAATTGGGTGGGGTTCACAAATATGCTGCAGATAGTTAAATCATTCTCAGCTTTTGAATAATTAATAAGTGAAATATGACCCTGGTGTAAAGCACCCATGGTTGGTACAAAACCAATTTTTGTTCCATTTTTTCGCTGAGAATCAATGTAATTATGAAGGTCGCTTGAGTTTTTAAATAAAATCATTGCTGTTGCTTATTTGGTAATGTATTGATTAGCCCATCCAAATTCAGCGCAAAATAACTACCTTTGCACACCTTATGAAAATAAGGATGAAGGTAATTATCTGCTTGAGAGTGTAATTTAAATGTGAAGCTCATGTCTGCAAAAAAAAGAATTTTATTTATTGCCAATGAAATGTCACCCTACCTGGAGTTGACAGAATTTTCAGAAATTGTCAATAAACTAGCTATAAAGGCAAACGATAATAACCTGGAAGTCAGGTGTATTATGCCCCGTTTTGGTATTATAAATGAAAGGCGTCACCGCTTGCATGAAGTAGTAAGGTTGTCAGGTATTAATGTTTCAGTGGATAATGACGATATGCCCTTGCAGATAAAAGTGGCTTCTTTGCCGAGTGCCCGGTTACAGGTATATTTTTTGGATAATGAAGAATTATTCAAGCGAAAATTCATATTTCATGATGAAAATGAAAAATGGTTTGATGACAATGACCTGAGGACTGTTTTTTTCTGTAAAGGTGCACTTGAAACGGTGAAAAAGTTTGGTTGGCCTCCGGATATCATTCATTGCAGTGGCTGGATGACCGGCTTAATTCCTGCATTTCTTAAAACGGTATATAAAAAGGAGCCTGTTTTTGCTCATAGTAAAATCGTTTTTACTATTGGTCAAAATACGTTTAAAGAAAAATTGGGGAGTGACTTTATTAAAAAAGCACTGATTCACCCATCAATAAAGGAAAAAGACCTTGAACTATATAAAGAAGGAACAAATACAGCAATGTTCAGAGGCGCTGCTTCATATGCAGATGCCATAACTTTTGGAGCAGAAAAAATTGAAAAAAAGTTGGTAGATGAGTTTTCAAAAGTTCGTGGTAAGAAAACAATGCCATTCAATCCGGATGGAGATTTAACAGACTATTTACAACTGTATGGCGACCTTGCAGGCAAATAAAATCTCATCAACTTTTCTATGGTTGGAGAGGGAGAATTGATTAACCCAGATTATAAATTTACTTTGTGAAGAACAGACAAATCGCTTTATTATTTGTAGCAATCGTAGCCACGGTTGCTATTGTATTTTCAGCTTGCCGGAAGATTAATGATGCTACTGAGTTAGGTGGTGATCTTATACCGCCTATAGATAACATTAATACATTTGAGTCATATCTGGATATTGAAACAGATAACAAATTATTTGCAGATACTACAAAGGTTTATTATTATGATGCATTGGCACTTGGTCATATAAGTAATGACCCTGAATTTGGCATTACCCATGGAGATGCATACTTTAATATCAGTCCAGCTTCTTTCTATTCTTATCCCTTTATTAATAAAGACTCTGTAGAAATTGATTCCGTTATTTTATCATTGGGCTATGTTGGTTCTTACGGGGACACTAATAGTTTTCAGACTGTAAAAGTATTTGAGGTAGCACAAAATTCCGGATTAAACGATACTTCCCTGTATAAATATGGGATACCTGATTTTTTGACAACAGGTGCTGAGTTAGGTTCAAAAACATTCCAGGTAAAGAAATTAGCTGATTCTATAATTCATATCCGGAAAAGAGATACTACTAAACTGGCTAATGTTATTAGAATACCGTTGGATAATCAGTTAGGTGTAAGGCTAAAAGGATACGATACAACAAATACAGCAAATGGTGGATTCAGAACAGATTCTATCTTTAAAGCTTTGTTTCGTGGTTTTGCGGTGAAATCAACTAATTCAGGTAATGCACTTACCTATATTTCACCTTCAGACAATGCCAACACCAAATTGATTGTATATTTCAGAGTAATCAAAAATGGTATAAAAGACACAACTTCTACTGAATTTTCACATACTACAAGTGGTCAGGCCAATATTGTAACACGAACTCCCGGCGGAACCTGGGGTACTTACCTGGCAAATTCAATTACTAATGATGATAAGGTTTTGTTGGCAAGTTTTCCCGGATCTTATGCCTCATTAAGAATCCCTGCTTTGGATACTTTCAGAAATTCTGTTATTCACCGGGCGGAAATAATTGCAACACCGCTACCTTCAGCATCTGATGGTATTTTTACCGTCCCGATTGGTTTGTTCCTTGATAGAATTAATAATACGAACGATACAGCATCCACATTTGATACAGATATGAAAATAAATTGGTCATTCAATCCAAGTGACCCATTTACTTATGATACCGACTTTTTTGGTGGTTTCTTAAAAACAGATAGCCAATATCATTTCAATATTTCGAGGTATGTTCAGAATATTGTTACAACGAGGTCAACAAATTATAAACTCAGGCTTTATTCACCTGTCAGGGCTTTTGTTTATTCTCCCGGTTATACTTATAATAATCAGATTTATATAAATGACAGAGCTGCTTATGGCAGAGTGGTTTTAGCCGGTGGTAGTTATGCTGTTGCAAATAAGAAGATGCGATTACGACTCGTTTATTCAAAGTTGTAAAAAACTTATCAAGATATGTTCAAAAATCCTACTGTACTAACAGAAGGGCTTTGTTCATTTATAACCGCCCCCTTATCTTTGCTGCCGCCAACGCCGGGCTTCGGCGTATAATTTAAAATTTTTATATTCATGTCTTATTTATTTACTTCTGAGTCTGTTAGCGAAGGACATCCCGACAAAGTAGCAGACCAGATATCCGATGCACTTATTGACAATTTTCTTGCTTTTGACCCACAATCAAAAGTGGCTTGTGAAACACTGGTTACAACAGGCCAGGTTATATTGGCCGGAGAAGTCAAATCAAAAGCGTACCTGGATGTTCAGGAAATTGCCCGTGGTGTTATCCGTAAAATAGGATACACCAAGAGTGAATATATGTTTGAAGCCAGCAGTTGTGGTGTATTGTCTGCCATACATGAACAATCCTCTGATATAAACCAGGGTGTTGTAAGAAAGAAAAAAGAAGAGCAGGGTGCCGGCGACCAGGGTATGATGTTTGGATATGCTACCAATGAAACAGAGCATTACATGCCTTTGGCACTTGATTTAGCGCATAATCTGCTGATAGAACTGGCTGTTATCCGCAGAGAAAAGAACTCAAAAATGCCTTACTTACGTCCTGATGCAAAAAGCCAGGTTACCCTGGAATATGATGATAATAATCAACCAGTACGTATTGATGCAATTGTAATCTCTACTCAACATGATGATTTTGATAGCGAAGCAAAAATGCTGGCAAAAATTAAAAGCGATGTCATCAATATTCTTATTCCCAGGATAAAAACAAAGTATAAGAAATATGCAAAGCTTTTCAATAGTGATATTAAATACCATGTTAATCCAACCGGAAAGTTTGTGATTGGTGGTCCGCATGGTGATACAGGGCTAACCGGCCGTAAGATTATTGTTGATACCTATGGTGGGAAAGGCGCCCATGGTGGTGGTGCATTCAGTGGTAAAGACCCATCAAAAGTTGACAGGTCTGCAGCTTATGCTACCCGCCATATTGCGAAAAATTTGGTTGCCGCAGGCGTTTGCAGTGAAATATTAGTCCAGGTATCTTATGCAATTGGTGTTGCGCAACCTACCAGTATTAATGTAAATACATATGGCACTGCCAAAGTAAATCTTACTGACGGGCAGATAAGTAAAATGGTAGAAAACATTTTTGATATGCGTCCTTATTTTATTGAACAGCGATTTAAGTTACGTAACCCGATATATAGCGAAACAGCTGCATATGGGCATATGG
>JBARSW010000621.1:0-1900 GCA_049644925.1 Chitinophagaceae bacterium
AGGGTACTAATTATAAAACCGAAACACAACGTGTAGAATATCCCGGCTTAAGGAACAACTGCCTGAATACCGTTTTCGTAAAAGCCATTTCATACGAAGGGGGTTATTATTTCGACAGGTCGGTTGCCATTTTACCAGGCGCCACCATCATGAAACGGCCATTCAATACAACGTATAATCCCGGCAAAGAAGGTGTACAATACCTGGGCCAATATGAAGCAGTGCCGGTTAAAAAATGAAAGATCACTTATTATTTTATTTGTCATGTACCGGCATTTTTCGTTCACTGGCCACAAACCGGGGCTACAGGCATAAAATTATCCTTTATAACTTTGGGACCTTTCCCGAAGGATGCGTGAAGAATACCAGTTGAATTTCAGGTTTATTCATAAACCAATCCGTTTTAAGTTTTATAGTAACGGGTGATTCGTAACTTTTTTTACCAATTTCCCAAAAAGTCATTTCCCATTTCTTTTCAGTTTTAACTTCATCAGCTGTTAGCGTATTTTTAAAGATCTCTTTCAGCATTTCACCAAGTTGCACGTAGTACTGTTTAAAATCTGCTATTGATCCGGAAAAAAAATAGGGGCCGGAAAAACGAATAATAAGTGTTTGTTGTTTATCCTCATCCTCTTCAAACAGGATGATACCATCCCCCATCTCCATTTTCACATCATATTTGTCTTCTTCTGTATAAAGCCGGTCCTTAACAACCAGGTTTTTCTTAAAATCAGGCAGCGATTTTTTTATTTTCCATAATTTTTCTTTAACTCCCTTTTCTGAACCTATTTTGGGACGCTCCTGTCCGTTTGAAAAATACGTTGAAACTGAAAGAAGCAGCAGTAGAAATATATTTCTCATAAAGTATGATTTTACCAGGCAAAATAATTAATAAAATTCAACAGTCAAAATAACCAGGATATTCTCCGGGCGGAACTTTCCTGTCTCATCAGGGTTTTCACAAGCAAATTTTCATTTTTTAAACATATTTTATACGAAACCCCGGTGTTCAGCAAAAGAGTTTACAAATGAAGATTACAATGTAAACCCCCACAGGAACAAATTCATTTGTGGCCTGGATCCTTACGCCAAACGGCTGCAATAACAATACTTTGTTAATATTATCCTTTATGAGGAAGATCATTTTTCAGTAACAATCAATTCCTTAAAATTGGGCCTTGAATTTCAACAGAAAAATATCAGCATTTATTTTTTTTACGGTTTACCTGTTTACAGCAAGCGCTGCCATAGAATTATTTAAATTACCGGTATTGATCAGTCATTATTATGATCACCGGGAAGAAAATAAGGCAATGAACTTACCTGCATTTTTAATGCAGCATTATTTTTATGAAGATGGCACAGATCAGGATGTTGAAGAAGACAACAAACTGCCTTTTAAATCTTTGGAAAATGCATATTCAGTTTCCTTTATATCACTATCACCCCCGGATATGCCGGAATACCTGACCCATATATATGAAATGTCAGAAAATTCATTTGGCATTTATACAAATCCATTGCTGCCGTTTCAATATTTAAGTACCATCTGGCAACCGCCCCGCCATTGCTGTTCTGTTACCGTATAATTTTTATTTACATTTTTAAATTTATAATAATGAACCAGACACATATTCATTTGTTGCTGAATCATTTTCCTGTTATTGGAACACTGATCGGCAGCTGCCTCTTATTATGGGGCATCATCAAAAAGAACGATCATACAAAGTCTATAGCCGCATTTTTACTGGCAGTAATGGCCCTTATAGCCATACCGGTATTTTTAACCGGTGAACCTGCAGAAGAATCTGTTGAAGGCATAGCCGGTGTATCAGAAAATATGATTTCACTTCATGAAGAGGCTGCTGAAATTGCCATTTGGCTGATGGGCATAACCGGC
>JBARSW010000622.1:0-4488 GCA_049644925.1 Chitinophagaceae bacterium
CTTTACTCAACAATTCTCTTACAATATACAAGGCATGTTGTTTCCCCTTTTTAGGAGGAATATAAGCTTCAATTACATCACTATAAAATATCACACCAATTTTATCTGCATTGTTCACTGCCGAAAAACTTAATACAGCTGCTATCTCTGTTACCATGTCTTTCTTTCTTGCAGGCTGAGTTCCAAATAAGGTGCTGTTACTGATATCAATCAGCAGTATTACCGTCAGTTCCCGTTCTTCTTCAAATACTTTACTGAAAGGATGGCCAAACCGTGCCGATACATTCCAGTCAATAAAACGGATATCATCACCTGCGGCATACTCCCTCACTTCTTTAAAAGCCATTCCCCTGCCTTTAAAAGCACTGTGATATTCCCCGGTGAACAGATCACTAGTGAGTTTCTTGCTTTTTATTTCAAGCTCCCGGACTTTTTTTAATATTTCTGACGTAGTTAACAACCTTAAACTTTTTAAACTATTAAACCTTAAACTTTCCTAAGGTACATTTATCTTCCTCAACACTTCCTCAATCACATCCTCCACTTTTACATTCTCCGCTTCGGCTTCATAGGTTAGCCCGATTCGATGACGAAGGACATCTTTACAAATACTTCTTACATCTTCCGGAATTACAAAACCTCTCTTATTTAAAAATGCCTGTGCTTTTGATGCTAAACCAAGGTTGATACTTCCTCTCGGAGATGCCCCATAAGAAATCAATGGCTTCAATTTTTCCAGTTTGTAATCTTCAGGGCGGCGGGTAGCAAATACAATATCGAGTATGTATTGTTCTATTTTTTCATCCATATAGATTTGTTTGGTAAGGTCCCTTCCATTTAAAACCTCCTGAATGGAAACAACTTGCTTTATGGCCGGATTATTACCCTGTATGTTTTGCCTTAATATCCGTTGCTCCTCCTGCATTTTTGGATAATCAACAATTACTTTCATGATAAACCGGTCAACCTGTGCTTCCGGCAAGGGATAAGTGCCTTCCTGTTCCAATGGATTTTGTGTGGCCAGCACCAGGAATGGCTCATCTAACATATAGGTAGTATCACCAATTGTTACCTGCTTTTCCTGCATCGCTTCCAGTAATGCACTCTGCACTTTGGCCGGAGACCTGTTTATTTCGTCTGCCAAAATGAAATTAGCAAATACAGGACCTTTTCGAACTACAAATTCATTTTTTTGCTGATTATAAATTAAGGTGCCGATAACATCAGCCGGCAGGAGATCAGGAGTAAATTGTATCCGGCTGAATTTTGCATGAATTGCCTGTGCCAGTGATTTTATGGTTAATGTTTTTGCCAAACCGGGAACTCCTTCCAACAATACATGCCCATTACAGAGCAAGCCAATCAACAACCTGTCAAGCATGTGACTTTGTCCAATTATGACATGGCCGATTTCTTCTCTTAATTTATCCGTAAACTGACAGGCATGACTGATTCGTTCATTCAATTGCCGTATATCTTCTGCTGTCTTTAACATGTTGAGCTATTTTATTGAGTCACAAATTACGAACTTGCTGTATTCAAATAATTTGCCGTTATTATGAACGGCAGGAAATACTGTTTAAATAGGGTATTTTACCTTTTTATTCACGAAAAAGAATGAGTACATTGCCAAATAAACTTAATCAAATGAAAAGACAATTCTATTTCCTGTTAGCCTGCATTTCAACAGTATATATTTTCCTGACCGCTTGCCAGAAAGAAGAAGATGTTGCCCCACCTACAAAAGCAGAAATAATTGCCAGGAGTCCATGGGTTTTTCAAGGTGTTACGGCCGGTGGTTCAGATGTATCAAATAATGCGGCATTGGTCTGTATTAAAGACAATACAATAACTTTTACCACATCGGGTGGTTATAATGTTACCGAAGGAACAACAGTATGCAGTCCTACAACAGCAGGAACTTTTACCTGGAGTTTTCAGACAAATGAAACACAGTTGGTGCTTTCTGCCGCACTTTTTCCCGGTGGCAGCGGTACATTTGATATCATCACACTCAATGATATAAACCTGGTAGTATCGCAAAATGTAGCTATTCCACCATCATTATCACCTGTACAGGTAGTATTTACATTCAAACATTAAAAAGTCAGGAAAGATATTTTCCAACAATCGGCACCCTTCTCCCCACACCAAATGCTTTGGGCGAAATGCGGATGATGGGGCAAAACTGGTTACGTTTGTATTCATTAATGTTTACCATTCGCAGTACCCTGTCTACTAAGGCCGCATCAAATCCCTGCGCCTTTATCTCTTTAGGACCTTGCCTTCTTTCAATATATTGATAAAGAATTTTATCCAGTATTGAATAGTCGGGCAAAGAATCTGAATCCTTTTGACCAGGTCTTAATTCAGCAGAAGGTGCTTTTGTAATAATTTCAGGGGGAATAATTTTTTCATTCCGGTTTATATATTGTGCTAAAGCATACACCTGCATCTTATAACAGTCCCCTAAAACAGCCAGCCCACCTGCCATATCGCCATAAAGTGTACCATAGCCAGTTGCCAGTTCACTTTTATTGGAAGTGTTCAACAAAATATAACCAAATTTATTGGCAATTGCCATCAGCAAATTGCCTCTGGTACGGCTTTGAATATTTTCTTCAGCAATGCTGAATGGCAAATCTTTAAAAACAGGTTTTAGTTCTGATAGAAATGAATCATAAATATTTTTAATCGGCAGAATATCATACGGATTATTCAAATTTTTACTCAATTGTTCTGCATCACTAACTGAATGTCCGGTTGAATATTGAGAAGGCATAAGTACTGCTCTTACATTTTCCTTCCCCAAAGCCTCGCATGCTATTGCCAGCGTAACCGCACTGTCAATGCCCCCGCTGCTTCCAAGTATAGCTTTGGTAAATCCCATTTTTCGGAAATAATCTCTGATACCCATTACAATGGCACTGTAAATCTCGGCAATGGATAAGTTATAATCCAACTCAACCGGGTTGAATTCTGTATCGGGTAATGCAGATGACTCTGTTACAACAGGCAAGGAAAAAGTTCCATCATCTTTCAAATCAAACACATCAAATGCTTCTTCAAAAAGTGGCAATTGCTTAATAAGATTTGAATCCTTGTCAAAAACCAGGGATCCGCCATCAAATACAATCTCTGTCTGGCTGCCTACACAGTTACAATACAGCATGGGTAACTTGTATTTCTGTGTATTCAGTTTCACAATTGCTTTCCTGTCTTCCAGGTGCGTATAATCAAAAGGAGAAGCAGAAAGATTTATCATAATATCCGGCTGCTGTTTCATCAATTCATCCATCGGACAATTTCTATACAGTGGATTATCCCCCAGGTTCCAGATATCTTCACAAATGGTGATGGCCAGTTTTTTTCCTTTAAATTCAATAGCCTCCCAATTATAGGCGGGTTCAAAATACCGATATTCATCAAAAACATCATAGTTGGGAAGGCAGGTTTTATGTGCAATTCCTTTTACTTCATTTTCAAACAAGAGATAAGCCGCATTAAATAAATCTTTCCCTTCTCTTACCGGGTTTTTATCCGGAGCACCAATTAATACTCCTATTGTGTCAGCATGTTTCTTTATTTCATCAATAGATTCGTAACATTTATTTACAAAATCATTAAACTCCAGAAAATCCCGTGGGGGATATCCGCATATACACAATTCTGAAAAAACCACTAAATCTGCCTGCTGTTGCTTTGCCCACTTTATTCCTTCAATAATCTTTCGGGTATTGTCTTCAAAATTCCCAATATGATAATTTTGTTGTGCCAGTGCAATTTTCATCCCACAAACTTACATTAATGTTTTTGTAGCGTACATTCGCAGGAACAACAATTTTAAAGCTGTTTCGTTTTTACTTACTATGAAAAAAGCTTTCCTTATAATTCTATTTTTTGCTTCCCTGGTGGCCTGTAAGAGTAAAAAAGGCATTCCCGATGTATCGGACATAAAAGTTGAAATAAAAATTGAAAGATTTGAAAAAGAATTTTTTGAGATAGACAGTAACAATGTTAATCAGGGACTAAATCAGCTTAGTCAAAAATTCCCTTTACTGAGTTCAATTTTCCTTCAAAACATATTGGGTCTTGATAGCACCATTGTAGTACCAGGAGTAAAAAGGTTTTTACATCTCAATAAGTCAATTAACGATACGGTTGCCATTGTTTTCAAAAATATAGACGGTCTGAAAAAGGATTTTCAAAAAGCTTTTCAGTTTGTTAAGTATTATTTCCCCGCTTATAAAGTGCCGGTCATTACAACAGTGGTTGGGCCAATAGATGCATTAGCACAAACATCTGGCGGCTATACACCTGATTTTTTGGGTCCTGATTTTCTTGGCATCAGTTTGCAATTTTACCTGGGTAAAAATTATTCTGTTTACAAGGATGGCTTTTTTATAGAAAACATTGCACCGGAATATCGTAGCCGTCGTTTCAGTAAAGAATATATCATTGCCGATGCTATGCAATTGGTTGTGGATG
>JBARSW010000623.1:0-1509 GCA_049644925.1 Chitinophagaceae bacterium
AAGTATATGTTGGCATTACCATGAACGACATCAGCACCACCAAAGGCGATGTGTTTGATTATGGAGTAATGGGACTTGGTTTTATGCCGGGGCATGCTTGTGTAGCCTCCAATTTCCGGCTAAGAGAAAAAAAGAATTTCTTTAAAGTAGCTATACATGAGTTGGGCCATACCACCGGCTTGCCACATTGCCCCGACAAAACCTGTTATATGCGGGATGCTGAAGGTGGAGACCACACCAACCTTGAAAAAGGTTTTTGCCCCGACTGTAAAAAGCACCTGGTTAATTGCGGGTGGAATTTGTAATAATCAAATTATATTCTACCTGTTTAATTGCAAATTAAACGGCATCTCTTCAAATAGTTTTTATATTTGAAAATGCCCGCCCCCCATTCAAATCGTTATTCCTGGCTTGCTGCCGGAATATTATTTGCAGCACTTTGGGGTTCTGCATCCACAGCCACCAAGCTGGGACTAACGGTAGCACAACCGCTTGTAATTTCTATTATTCGTTTTGGAATGGCTGCCGCAATCATGTTGCTGGTTTCGCATGGCATCAGAAAACAACGGCTGCCCCGGGGTAAGGAATGGAAACTAATAACAATTTATGGCTTGCTTAATATTACTATCTACCTGGGTTGCTATGTTGTAGCCATGCAAAAAGTAACAGCTGGCATTGGTGCACTGGCAGTTGCGGCCAACCCGGTTTTTATCAGTTTTCTTTCGGTGTTTTTTTTGAAAAAGAAATTATCTATTCCTATTATTACTTCAATCATCATTTGTTCGGCAGGAGTTGTTTGTGCATCATGGCCTTTGTTTGCCGGCGCCACTGTTACTACGGGAGGGTTGTTGCTATTGCTTTTCAGCATGCTCTCTTATTCGGTGGCAGCTATTTATTTTTCGTCGCAAAACTGGAACGGCCTTTCGCTTTATACCATCAACGGATGGCAAACGCTTTTAGGTGGTTTGTTTCTTTTGCCGCTTACCCTATTTTTTTATAAACCTTCGGCCAATCATTTTGACCGCACATTCTGGTATGCTGTAAGCTGGCTGGCAGTTCCTGTTTCTATTTTTGCTGTACAGTTGTGGCTTTGGTTGTTAAGGCAAAACCCTGTAAGGGCCGGACTCTGGCTTTTTCTTTGCCCGCCATTTGGGTTTGCTTTAGCGGCATGGATTATGAAAGATGTGATCAGCATTTACACCATTGTTGGGGTGCTGCTTGTTAGCGGCGGGTTGTTGTTATAGAAAATTAAATTCGGGGAAAAAGCCTCAATGGTTGATACCGCCAAATAAACACCCCCAACACTCAGCGGTAGGAAATATTAATTATCCATATAAATGTTCTCTTCTATTTCAAATGCTGATACAGGTCATTGTTTTCAGGTATCAAACAGCCATAACTTTAGTTAGAACACATTCACAACAAAACATTTTTTTATGAAGAGAATACAAGGGTTTAATATTTTCCTTATTCTTATTTTTTTTTATTCCTGCGGTAACAGTAATAAGC
>JBARSW010000624.1:0-1534 GCA_049644925.1 Chitinophagaceae bacterium
CAACGGGCCTTCCTGGTGGCGGGAGCAGAAGCCCTCGTTATGAGTTTGTGGAAAGTGGATGATGCAGCCACCCAGCAATTGATGAATAACTTTTATACCAACTGGACAAAGACAGGGGATAAACAGAAAGCTTTTAAGCAGGCACAACTGCAACTGATGACGAAATACAAAGAGCCATTTTACTGGGGAGCATTTGTGATGATGGAAGATTAAGAAGCAGTGTAAACAGTTACACACTGCAGGGCAGTATAATGATCAAATTTTACTTGGTTGTTTTACACAGTTCATGTTAACGGTTAGGACTTCTTTTCTTATGACTTCATTTTTTCCTATTGATGTACTTTTTGTAATTCTTTACCATTTTTCCGAATTCTTTATCCTTTTTCCTTCTTTCAATAACCGAAGATTCAAAATGGGCTTTCTCTCTTTCCAATTTCAGGTAATTTTCATATGAAGCCTGGTCTATTTCTCCCTTTTCAACGGCTTCAATAACAGAACAACCTATCTCATTCGTGTGAGTACAATCTTTGAACTTACAATGCTGAGAAAGCCTGATGATCCTATCAAATGTGATTTCTAATCCGCTTGTTGAATCAGCAACACCTACTTCTCTCATTCCTGGATTATCAACTAATATTCCTCCATTTTCAAGAATAATTAATTCTCTGTGACTTGTAACGTGTTTCCCTTTATTTGTACTCCGGCTAATTGTATCTGTACGCATTATTGATTTGCCAGAAAGATTATTTAATAGAGTGGATTTTCCAACACCCGAAGAACCAAGCATGCAATATGTTTTACCTTTTTCAATAATCGCTTTTATTTTGTCGTACCCAACTTGTGATTCGTTACTTATTGCAATAATCTGAACATTATTAATTCGAGTTTTTATTTTCTCTAATATCTCAAAAGTCCGATGTTCATCAATTAAATCAATCTTAGTGAGCACTATAATGGGGCTAACCTTTGATGAATTGCAAATTGTCAGATATCTTTCAAGTCTATTAATATTGAAATCCCTATCAGCGGCTTGTACCAATAATGCATAATCAATATTTGTTGCTATTATTTGTATCTCTCCGAATTTGCCAACCTCCTGTCTGGAAACAACAGAGAATCTCGGCAATATGCTGTGAAAAATGGAAAACTCTGAATCCTGAATTGTTATTGCAACCCAATCTCCAACGGCTGGAAAATCTTCACGACTTTTTGATGAAAATCTTAAATTCCCTGTTATCTCGGCTTCAAATTCTCCCTTTTCAGTCTTTACAATATATCTTTCTTTATGTTCCGATATAACTCTTCCAATCTCGAAACCTTTAAGATTATTCTCAATCCTTAATTTTTCAAGTTTATCATTATATCCTAAATCTTTTAATGTCATTTCAATATAGATTTGATTAGCTTATTCTATACCCATGGTCCTCCTTTAGCCTGACCGCTATCACGCATACTCCTTGAACAGCGTGGATTAGCTTGCCGAAGCTTTTTGACCCGGTTTACGTCCCCAATCGGGAAGATCAATATTCAGATC
>JBARSW010000625.1:0-2992 GCA_049644925.1 Chitinophagaceae bacterium
GTTACAGGCCACGGTTGTTAGTGCAATTAGAAAGGAATAAAAAAGCAGTTTCATAAAATGTTATAATTATTTTTCTGCCACTACTGTTTTCATGGCTTCATACATCTCTTTGCCTGTAGCTGATTCACTTTCTTCAAAGTTGGCGATTATCATTTCATCTGTATAACCATCTGTAAATGCCAGGTAGTGTTGCAGAATGGCTGCATTTTTATATTGATAGATGGTTGCTTTATGCCCATCGGCTATTATGTCTTCCTGCTTCCAGCTTCCGGGAAAATCTTTATCTGCCTGTACTTTCAGTTCTGCAAAATATTTTTCTGGTGTATAGCCGCTTATTAAATTCATCATTAAAAAGTGGGCATAACCCTCACCCTTTGCCAAAGTACCGGAGGTTTCATTTACTGAAAACCCGGCTGGGGGGACAATGTATAAATGGCTATTAGGGATTTTTACATGTTGGGCTGTTTTTACTGATGCCGCTGCCACAGTTGCATCATTTTTTGTTGCTGGTTGTGACTTTGTTTTATTATCACCACAAGATAGAAGGCCAATAATAAAAACAGGAAGAAATAATAAAAAGGAACGTTGCTGCATAATATATGTTTTATTGGATAAAATTATATTTTAAAGTTTGTAGGAACAGTCACCCGTTGGAGTATTTATAATCGAAGATGGTATTCTATTAGAAGCTGATTTGTTATTTATTCTTTAGTATTTCTATTTCTTTTTTTAATAGTTCAATCTGCAGCTGTTGTTCTTTCACAGCATTTATAAGCATATACGTCATAGCAGAATTATCAACCGACAAGTATTCTTTATCTTCTTTTTTTAAAGTGCCCACCATGTAAGGGGCCACAGTTTGCAGTTCCTGTGCAATAATACCAATGTATTCTGGTTTGGTATCATATCCGGAAGCTGCGTTGTAATGGTAGCGAACAGGTTTTATTTGTAACACCTGTTGAAGCCCATCGGCATAGGGTTGTATATTTTCTTTCAATCTTCTATCACTGGCATTGCTCCAGCTACCGCCACCGGGTTTGCCAGCAGTGCCGGTTATTTCTAATTGGTAAGCCGGCACACCAGTACTACCAATGCCTATATTGCCCCCCAGCCGTTGTAAATACAAATCTGATTCAGCACCACTCAGTCTTACCTGTATATCATTTTGATCCACAACCATATTAGTGCTGGAAGTGTAACCTAATGTCATCATGCCAGAGTTATCCAATAAACTTACATTGTTGATAGTGCCTGTTATCTGTAATTTATTAACCGGGTTGCCATTATCGCCAATGGCCATGTTACCGTTTTTAAGAACTACCAATGCGTTACTTCTATCGTTAGAAGCATTTCCATTACCTATGATGAATAAAGG
This sequence comes from Chitinophagaceae bacterium, assembly GCA_049644925.1. Lineage (GTDB taxonomy): Bacteria > Bacteroidota > Bacteroidia > Chitinophagales > Chitinophagaceae > JJ008. Next base: position 1,376 of record JBARSW010000625.1, read on the forward strand.
AGTTAAAGAAGATACTATTGTTTGCCGGGTAAGTATCGAATCGTTATACATACCCGCAACAAATGAGGAGTAACCATTGGAATGATTTAAGAAACCTGTTGAGGAAGAATATTTACCATTTGCAGATGTAAAAGGGCCTAAGGCAACTGAACTATTACCTCTTGCTATACCTCCCAATGCAATTGAATAGTCACTAGTTGCCAGAGAACCCTCTCCTATTGCAATTGATCTAAAGCCGCTTGCCTCGGCAGATTGACCAGCTGCAAAAGAACTATAGCCAGAGGCCGAAGATAGATTTCCGAGTGCTATTGACGAAAAACCGCTGGCTGTACAGGCTTGTCCCATTGCAACTGAATAGTCGCCAGCTGCACTGCTATTATACCCCATACTTAATCTTGCAATCGTATTAATATTTTTTCCAAACTCTATGGATCCGCCCTTTCTTATTACCATAATGTTTTGTCTGCTATTTGTATTATCTCCATTGCCTATTGTAAACAAAGGAGTAGTAGCTGATACATTCGTTTCAGAAGCACCATACTCATTATACATACCTGCCACAAAGGAAGAGAATCCTTCTGCCTGATTACCTTCTCCCGTTACAGTTGCCCCTTTACCGGAGGCGGTGGAGCCGAGTCCAAAGGCTGTTGTATTGTCGCCAGTTGCTTTTACATTATCACCGATGGCTACTGCATAATTAGCTGTTGCTTGTGCATTTCTACCCAAAGCAATACTGCTCAGGCCACTGGCCAAAGGATTTTCCCCTGCAGCAAAGGAGAATAAACCAATGTTATCCCTATCCCAATTGGTGCCGCCAACATAGCCCACTCTAAAAGCTGTTTTTGCCGGAAACCACATCATCCGGTGGCCCATGCCACTCAGGGGTGGGTGAGGATTATACCCAGGTGGGTCTAATGGTATGCCACCACCGGTAAATAATACACTACTATCTTTTACATGCAGCAATGCTAAGGGTGTGGTGGTGCCTATGCCAACATTTTGTGCTTGTATAATTGTTGATAGAAATAGAATAGAAAATAGGAAAGGTATATATCTCATAAAAAGGCTTTGGTCAAAGTTATTTTTATAGAGATAGGCGGACAATACCACATTGGGTGATTTTTACAGAGAAGTGATTCAGCAAATACCCTGCTGGACCGCCTTCATCACAGCTTCGGTTCTGTTAGCAACATGTAGTTTGCTATAGATATGTTTTACATGTGTCCGCACCGTTTCATGGCTGATGAAAAGTTTGGCTGCAATATTTTTCAGCGGTTGGCCTTCGGTAAGTTCTTTTAAAACTTCTTTTTCCCGTTCACTCAGTTTATAGTCTTCACCTGCCGGCGTTACGAGGATGATATTTTTCTGAGTAAAAAAGTTCAAAGTTTTTTTGGCAACTGAAGCATTCATAAAAGAGCCTCCATTATTAACCTCTGTAATGGCTTCTAAATATTTCTGAGGCGGATCATTTTTTAAAATATACCCACTGGCACCGGCACATAGTGCACTGAATATTTTAGTGCTGTCGTCAAACACAGTTTGTATCAGCACTTTTACCCCTTCAAATTTTTGAGTTATCAATCCGGTAAGTTCAATGCCATTCAGGCCAGGCATCTC
>JBARSW010000626.1:0-1837 GCA_049644925.1 Chitinophagaceae bacterium
CCAGTTTTTTAATATCCACATGGGCAACACCTTTTCCAACTTCCTCATCAGGTGTAAATAATATTTTTATTTCACCGTGTTTAATATTCTTATTTGCCATTAAAAAATTAGTAAGGTCCATGATCTCAGCAACTCCGGCCTTATCATCAGAACCCAGTAAAGTGGTGCCTGATGCTGTAATAATATCATTACCAATTTGTGTTTTCAAATAGGGATATTCACTTATCCTCACTACCTGCGACTTATCTTCAGGAAGAACAATATCCTGTCCCTGGTAATTTTTATGAACCAGTGGTTTTACTCCAGTTCCACTACAATCAGGTGCTGTATCCACATGGGCACAAAAGCAAACAACCGGTACTTTCTTATCTGTAGTTGAAGGGATGGTGGCATAAACATATCCCCATTCATCCAGGTGAGCATCTGTAATACCCATTTGCAATAATTCCTGAACTAATATTTTGCTTAAGTCTTTTTGCTTTTCTGTACTGGGGAAGGAAACAGACTGTGGATCACTTTGTGTATCTACCTGTACGTATCTTAAAAATCTTTCCGCTGCAGTAAATTGATAATTCTTAAACATTGTTATTCTTTTTGGGCATCGAATATACGTTAAAAAAAATGTCTGCCGCCGGCAGACAGGAGGCTTAGGATTGACCTTAAACCATAAACTCTTACTTATTTAAAATTATCACCAAAAATTTATGGCATAATTATCAATGGTTTGCTATCCACTATTTCCACTAATTCCAGATCAAAAGTCAAATCCTGACCTGCCAAAGGATGGTTAGCATCAAGCATTACCTCGGTCTCTTTTATCTCTACAATAGTAACCTGAAATTGTTGTCCCTGACCATCACTCATCATAAGTGGCATTCCTAATTCTATTTGCATATCCTCAGGAAACCTATCTTTTGGCATTTCAATAACCATTTCAGGATTTCTTGGGCCATATGCTTCAATAAAGGGAATATTTATTGTTTTCTTTTCACCAATTGTCATTCCCGTTACACCCTCATCAAAGCCAGGTATTACACTACCGCTTCCTACTTCAAATTCCAACGGTTCACGGCCTGCTGATGAGTCAAATGTTTCACCAGATGTTAATTTACCATGATAATGCACTTTTACTTTATCTCCACTTTTTACTTGTGACATATAATTTGTTTTAAATGATTGATTTTTCCTAAAAACCGGGCCGCAAGGTAGGTCAAATCCTCCAATGCAACCATTTAAATATCCGGAACTGTCTGATTTAAAATTTTGACTAATTTGAGGCAATAATAAAATTCATTTATGAAACCCTTTCTTACTATTATCAGCATTTTTCTGCTTATCTCTTGTTCTGCACAGTTGGATAATAAACAGACAACCGGTACACAAAAAATTCTTTCTGGTGCAGACAGGACAACTGTCTATTTGCCTTTGCTAAAAGGGAAAACGGTAGGCATTTTTGCCAATCAGACTTCAATGGTAGGTAATACTCACCTTGTAGATACATTAAGAAAGCTGGGTGTTGATATAAAAGTCATCTTTGGCCCGGAGCATGGTTTCAGGGGTACAGCAGACGCCGGTGAGAAAGTAGGAAATTATATTGATGAGAAAACAGGCATCTCTGTTATTTCTTTATATGGAAGTAAAAGAAGACCTTCTGCTGAAGATGTAAAAAATATTGACATTCTTTTGTTCGATATTCAGGATGTAGGTGTTCGTTTTTATACATTCATTTCTTCGCTGGAAGAATTTATGGAAGCTGCATTTGAACTTGGCAAACCGTTGATGATACTTGACCGCCCCAATCCTAACGGACATTATGTAGATGGCCCGGTTCTGGATA
>JBARSW010000627.1:0-5884 GCA_049644925.1 Chitinophagaceae bacterium
CCTTCTCAAAAAACTTAGTGTCGTTGTGCCTTTGTGTCTTTGTGTTTCAAATCTATTTATATAACCATTCTCTTAACTCCCTCTTTCATCAAAGGCACATTAAAATTTAAAATAAAACCTAGCCGGTTATTACTAAGTTTCAGATAGCTAAGTAACCAGTTTTCTCTTTCACTTAATGGTTTAAACATCTGTTATTTTTTTGTCAGAATAATTCTCCCTGCCTAGTAATAACCGGCAGATGCTGAAATTCTAACTGCTGTACCAGGTGATACTTCATTTCTCCGGCGGCTCGTTTTAATAAGCTCATTCCGCTTGCAATGAACCACCCGTTAAAATGCTTTTTACTATACTCCAGCCATCCTTTTTCATATTGCCAGGGTCTTAATTTTGTGGCTATAGTAAAATGGGGGTCCAAAATAAAATGAGGCTTATTGTCATTACTTAACTTCATCAGTCGCTGCGATTCTTTCCGGATTTCTTTCACCAGGTTTTGTATAGGCAATTTGCTGTTTACATTAATGCAGATGGTATGCGAAGGGAAGCTGCCAAAATCCTTCAACTCCACTTTAAAAGGAGGATAACCCATCGCCACGGCCTGCAACCGATTGATGATTCGTTCTTCCTTCATGGCATACTGGGCAAAACTGGCTAATATAATTTGCGAGCCTCCACTTATGGTCTTACCAGTTTTATATTTAACCGAAAAATCTTCCTTCACTTTCACCATCCTGTTTCTTAATTCCTCCTGCGGCCGCAGTACCAATAAATACTCATACACCCGGTAGCCGGGAATAGTGTTTACAATAGTTTGCATAAGCTCTTGTTTTACCGGTAAAAAAATAATGCCCAAATATTTAGTATAAATTTACTAATTTATTTAGCTTTACCAAAATTTACTCCCATTAATTCTTGAAATAAATTTTATCACTTTTTCTTTCCCTGCCTTACCGGCAGGAGAAAGAAACTAAAACATGAACTATGGATGGGGAAGAATTTTTTGGCGCTGCTTACAAAGGCTCAAAACAGTTTACACAACAGCAGGTAAAAACGGCCAATGCAACCGGATTTGGTGCAGCAGCAGATGATTATGCAGAACGGGGAATTGACCTGAATGAGCAACTGATCAAAAACAAACCGGCTACTTACTTCTTCCGTATGAAGGGAGATGCCATGCGGGAGGCCGGTATTTTTGATAATGATGTACTGATTGTTGACCGGTCGCTGAAATTAGTAAATGGAAAAATTATCATCGCTGTGCTGAACGGTGAGTTGCTGGTGCGTCGGTTTCACAAAAATTTTTCTTCGGCATTTTTAATCCCGGAGAATAACCGTTACAAAGCAATTAACCTCGCCGAGTTCAGCGACTTCTTAATGTGGGGAGTAGTAACCTATGTAATTCACCCGGTATGACAGCCATAGTAGATTGCAACAGTTTTTATTGTTCCTGCGAACGGCTTTTCCGACCTGACTTAGAGAACAAACCCGTTGTGGTATTGAGCAACAATGATGGCTGTATTGTGTCCCGTACCGACGAAGCAAAAAAAATTGGTGTGGGGATGGCGGCACCTTTTTATCAGAGCCGGGATATTATTACCAAAAACAACGTAGCCGTTTTCTCCAGTAACTACAACCTGTATGGCGACTTAAGCAGGAGAGTAATGGATACATTGCGGTATTTGCTTGGCGAAGAAAAAGTGGAAGTATATTCTGTCGATGAAGCTTTCCTCGATCTTGATATGGTTCCGGAAAACGAATTGGGGCAAACAGCAAAAGAAATCAAAGAAACGGTGGAAGCATGGACTGGCATCAAGGTATCTGTTGGCGTTGGCCCGAGCAAAGTCTTATCAAAAGTAGCCAACCGGCTTTCAAAAAAAGATAAGGAAGGAACACAGGGTGTGCTGGTATTGGAAACTATCGGGCAGATAAGGGATGCCCTGCAAAAAACTAAAGTGGATGATATCTGGGGCGTTGGCCGCCAATATGCCGTTAAACTGCATCAGCTCGGCATTGACGACGGCTGGCAATTGCGTAACATGCCGGAAGAATGGGCCCGCAAAAATCTGGGCGGCGTGGTAGGAGTACGCCTGATTAAAGAACTCAACGGAACCCCCTGCATACCCCTGAAAGACCCGTTGGAAATTAAGAAAATGATTGCTACTACCCGGATGTTTGGCAAGCCGGTATTTGAACTGAAAGATTTAAAAGAGGCAGTGGCCACCTATGCATCAAGGGCTGCCGAAAAATTAAGACGCCAATATTGTGCCGCTGGTTTAATTGATGTATTTGTAGTAACAAACGGAAGCAAAAATGAAAAATATGAATACAACCCGCAGCCCAGGCACCGGCACATTGTATTGCCAACCGCCACTGCCGACACCCATGAACTGATCCGGCAGGCACTGCCACTTGTGGAGCAATTATACCAGCCCGGATTAAAGTACCTGAAAGCCGGTATTATGCTGGGGTCAATTGTGCCCGACAACTCCTTGCAGGGAAATCTTTTTGCAGACAATTCTATTGGCCACCAACGACTGCTGATGAGTACCATTGATAATATCAACTTTAGCCAGCGGGATGATGTACTTAAATATGTAGCCGCCGGTTTGAAAAGAAACTGGAAAATGCGCCAGGAGCTGCGGAGCAAACGGTATACAACCCGGTGGGATGAATTATTCGAAATCAAATAAAAATGTACAACCCTTATTCAATACTTACAACCGAACTGCTGGAAGCCATGCTTCATCAACCTATGTATTTTGTACGCCAATATTTCGAAAGAGGAAAAAATAATGATAATACTATCCCTTTATTGTTCACCCATTATATCCATCATGAAACAGATAAAGAAAGAGCAGAAAGGCATATGCGTTTATTATGGAAAGACCCCTACCGGTTTTTATATAACAGTACCATTCCTGGCCATATAGAAAAACTCAGCATAGCAGCAATGCAACCCGAAGGTTATAAAATATTTATCAACCTGCTACCTCAAGAATGGAAGGCAAGCGATAGTTTGAAAAAGAAAATAAACTCCTTTGTGCTTCATAAACTATCCTGCTGGAATTATTCCCCACCGGACAAATTAAGAGTAATAATGAAAGAAAGATTTGGAAGATTATATATTGGCTTATTATGGAAAGGTCAGCAGACTGAAGTAGATTTGGAAGAGATAGAAAAATATAACCTATGTGTTACGACATGAGTTTTTTCAGCAACATTAGCCTCATTGCTGATTATTTATCCATAAAAGAACCGTTGACTGTTCATTTCGATCCGACTTATCACCGGGTAGCACAGGCTTTTAGTGAATGGCCGGTGGTAATAAATGAAGATGGTTATAAAGTAAAACTATTTGAATGGGGAGTTATTGCCGATTATATGAATACTCCTGAAAAAATAAAAGAATACCGTACCAGTATGGCCAATGCCAGAAGCGAAAAGATTATAAATGACAATCGTTCCATATGGCACCGGCTTCGCCGCCAAAGATGCCTTGTTTTTTCTACCGGTTTTTTTGAACATCATGACGCCGGCCTCAAAAAAAAAGTCCCCTTCTTTATTCGTGTAAAAAATGAACCGGTTTTTTGTTTTGCAGGGATATATAACTATTCCCCCATTCCGGATAAGGAAACCGGTGAAGTAAAAGGAACTTTTGCTGTGGTAACAAGGCCTGCCAATCCATTGATGGCAAAAATCCATAATGGCGGGCCGAACAGCCATCGCATGCCCCTGATTCTTTCAAAAGATCTCGCTATAAAATGGCTGGATGAAACTCTTCCCGATACAGAAATTGAAGACCTGTTAACTTTCGAATTTCCATCAGAACAACTGGATGCATGGTCAGTAAATACCATCAGGACAAAAAAGGAAGACAATGAAAGTGTATTGGAAAAAACGGGATTTCGGATAGACTAAATAGTATGGCTCACTGATTTATTATTTCAACTTGCATGAATAGAGTATTTCTGTTTTGGTTTGAAATCATTCCACAACTTTTTACCTAATAACCTGTCTGCCAGAAACACACTAACCGGGCTGAAACTCATTACCTGAGAACAGCCCGGTTAGTAAATTTGTTTTACACAGGAGACTAAGACACTAAAACCAATTAACCTTTATTTACATCCATTTGGAGAGAAATGCATTAAACTCATGCCGGAGTCCATTCATAATTCTTTCAAAGCTCTCATATTTATCCTTTAGTATTTTTCCTTCTTCAATCAATTCGGTATTCACCTGGCCATCATGATGATAAACGTCTGAACTGATACTATTTTTATAACTTTTTACTTCATGTTTTATATCCTGGATATTTTTACGCTGTATCATAAACTGGTTTTGAAAATGCTCAATACCTTCAAAAGCCTCTTGCTTTGTATTTCTGGATGATACTTCAATAAGCCGGTTTCCCAGGAGGCTCAGTTCATCTCTATAGAACTCCAGTCCTTTTTCCCACAGATTCAGATCAGAATCAAGGTTCGAAATGCTTGTATAGCTCATAATTAAATAATTTTAACCAAATCTATTATCCTATCCGGGTCGTTTTAATGACCCTTGTCACAACAGTTAATGATTATTTTCACTTTTTAGTACTACCAGTATCATCTCATATACACAAAAGAATCATCAAAACATGAAATCTTTGACTATTTAAGCTAATAATCAATAAAATTGCCATATTTCATTCAGATTGTAACAACACTTGTTAGGTTATAGATTTTCCTGATTTAAAAATGGCATACCATAAAAGACTTTAAAAAACTGGTTATTATTTTATATTCATTAAAAAAGCTGTTCTTATATAACATCTCAAAAATTGTAACTTGGTCTTATAATTAATAATAATGCGACTACTTATTATCCTGTTACTATTCACCTCATCATCATTTGCACAGCAGCGAACAAATATCATTTATATAATGAGTGATGATCATGATGCAGATGCAATCAGCGCCTATGGTAAATCACTTATACAAACTCCAAATATTGACAGACTGGCCAAAGAAGGCATGATGTTTAAAAATAATTTTGTTGCTAATTCTATATGTGGCCCTGTAAGAGCCACTTTGTTAACCGGTCAGCATTCACACAAAAATGGTATGAAAGATAACCGCACCAGGTTTGATTCTTCAAAATATACCATGCCTAAAATATTTCAGCAAAACGGTTATCAAACAGCCCTTGTTGGCAAATGGCACCTGCACTCCTATCCCACCGGTTTTGATTACTGGAAAATTCTTCCGGGACAGGGTTTATATTTTGACCCAAGATTTATTTCCATGAAAGGTGATACCAGTACTTATAAAGGCTATGCCACAGATGTAATAACTGATGAAGCCCTTAAATGGCTTGAAAGCCGGGATATGAACAAACCATTTGTACTCCACATTCATCACAAAGCACCCCATAGAAATTTTCTTCCTCCCTTAAAATATATAGAACAATTCCATACAAAAATATTTCCCGAACCTGCAACACTTTATACAGATACCGCAGGACATGGAACAGCATGGAACCTGCAAACAATGAGCATTCTGCATGATTTAAAATTATGTAGCGATCTGAAAGTTGACCCTTATTACCTCGACGGTATTCCGGAACTGGCGCCAACAGAAAGTGAAATTGCCTATTATAATGCTATCATGAACAGAATACCAGAACCCGACAGAAGCAGCATTAAAAAGCTATATGAAGAAAGAGGAAAACTGCTGCAACAATTAAAGCCAACAGGAAAAGAACTTCTTAAATACAAGTTTCAATGGTATATGCAGGATTACCTTGCCTGTGTATCATCAATTGATGAAAACGTAGGCAGAATACTGGACTATATGGATAAAAATAATCTTACCTCCAATACTTTAACCATTTACACCGGAGACCAGGG
>JBARSW010000628.1:0-2014 GCA_049644925.1 Chitinophagaceae bacterium
GAGTAGGCGCAATAACTAAAAAGTTAAAAATGAAAAATTTGAAAGTGTTTTTTTTTATGCTGGGCATTGCACTTAGCTTACAAAGTTATGCCCAGAAACCGGGCGTAGCTTTTACTCCAGGTGACCAAGGTTATTTCTATTTAAGAACAGTACAACACGGTGACAAACTTTCTCTTGAAAGCAATGGTGCACTCAGTCCATTTAAGGATGGCTCTGCATTCATGTCCGCTCAAAAAAGAGCTAGCGGTACCATGTGGCAATTTGTTCCAGTTGAAGGTCACGACGGCTGGTACCACATGAAATCAAAGGGAGCCGGCACAAGTAAATGTCTAGAAGCTAATAATCCAGTTACCGGCTCTGCTAAGGGAGGTTCTTCATTTATGGATAATTGTGGCAATGTAAGTGGTCAACTATGGCAACTTGAACCTTTAGATTTGCATTTTATTTAAAATGCTCATATTAAGATAATTATTATGTATTATAATAGGGGGTCTGGGGGATTTCAAAAAATGTTAATTTTGTGGAAAAGTTGAGACAAAGTGTGGCAAATTATAACTTGCGCAAAGCAAAACTTAATGCTAGTTTGAATCCACACTTTGCTCAAAAGGTTAAAAAGACAGATAGAAAATTAGGGTAAAACCCATTAACAAGGTATTCGTTCTTCACCTTTAACCTCAACTATTATTTATTAATTCTTAAAACCATTATTATCATGTTAAAGTTCACAATCGGTGCTGACATCTCGAAAAACAAAATCAACTTTGCGCTTCGTTTCCTTAATGATTACGTTTTAGAGAAAGAAGTTGAAAATACAACTTCAGCTCTCAACAAATTTATTAAAGAAGTTCAGTCATTAGTTAAGAGTATTGCCAAAGAAAAAAAGTCTGAATATATTCTTGAATTTATCATGGAGCACACAGGTATTTATGGTAATTTACTTATTGAATGTCTAGCTGGACACAAATTAACAATGTATGTTATTGCAGGTCTTGAAATTAAAAATAGCACTGGGATCAGTCGTGGTAAAAATGACAAAATTGATGCAAAGCGTATAGCCGATTATGGAATAAGGTTTGCCGACAAATTGAAACCTTATACTCTCTGTGATCAGACATTAACTGAACTCAAAGGATTGAATACATTAAGAACTCAAATGGTTAGGATCAAAGCTCAACTCACTCAAGCTAATGATGATATTAAAAAGTTCCAAAGTAAGGAACTACAAAAAAAGTCTGATAAACTTAAAAAGCCGGTAGTGAATGAATTAGACCAAGCGATAGAGAAAATTGAAGCTCAAATGTTGGAGCTAATCAAAAGCGATGAGTCTATCTATGAAAATTACAAGATTGCTCAATCAGTCCCAGGTGTGGGCAAAATAGTAGCAGTAGCTTTCATTTGTGCCACTAATAATTTTACCAAATTTGAATCAGCAAAAGCCTTAGGTAGCTATTGTGGTGTAGTACCTTTTGGCAAGGAATCCGGGAAGTATAAAGGAAAAAATAAGGTATCTCCCATTGCTAACAAGGCATTAAAAACTTTGCTACATCTCGGAGCTGTAGCAAGTATTGGAGGCAATAGTCCATTTGCTGTTTATTACAAAAGAAAAGTGATGGAAGATAAGAAAAATAAAATGCTTGCTCTTAACAATGTTCGAAATAAAATAGTAAAAACAATGTTTGCGTGTATAAAAAACAAAACAAAATACCAAGCAGATTATACATTTTCATTTGCAGCTTAATGCACAATATGTGGATAACTCTGTGAATAGGCAATCTAAACCCAATTTTATCAACATAAATAATATCAGTTATGTATTAAAAAAATATCAATTAATGCTTGGTTAAACCATAGAAAACTAGCCGTGAAATGGAGTGACGGAGATACTTGAAGCCGCTACTGGCTTCACAAATATGCTGCGGGGACTTCGACTCTGCTTCTCGGTACTTCGACAGGCTCAGTATAACACGCTCAGTCATCCGGCTCTCTGACTGAATGAGTGAATGAAGTACAGCGT
>JBARSW010000629.1:0-6218 GCA_049644925.1 Chitinophagaceae bacterium
TATGCCGTTTATCTGAAAAGTTTGAGGAACAATACTTAAAGTATCAAAACAAACACTATCTGCTTCAACCTTCAGTACTTTATATCGTAAATTTGTGGATACAGGTTTATTTACAGAAATTTGGGCATCGCTGTAGAATGAAACAAGCAGAAATGTGATAAAAAAAATATTCCTGTGTTTGAAAACCAATTGCCTGATGTTTTTTTTAATTTTTATTTGACTTAAGGCAAGATCGTAAAATTTTCAATATATTATTGCATTAGATTATACAGAGTTGTTAATTTCCTAAAAAGTTTCATTTTTTGATTCTAATCTATTTTTTGAAAAAAACATTTACCATATTATCTCAACTTTTTTTTCTTATTGTTTTTAGTTGTTCTTTGTCTTATTCACAACAAAGTAACATCTGGTATTTTGGCTCACAGTCTGGGCTTGACTTTAACCCTCCTACAAACCCAGTCACTTCAATCCCGTTTGCTTTGAATAACAGTGCTATGATTGCAAATGAAGGATCGAGCAGCTATTGCGATGATAATGGCAATCTTCTATTTTATACAAATGGAGCTACAGTATATAATCAGAAGCATGTTCAAATGGTAAATGGCGATAACATTGGTGGTCATATTTCTTCTTTTCAATCAAGTTTAATTATCCCTCATCCTGGAAATAAAGACCTGTTTTATATTTTTACTTCAGATGCATTTGAGACCTCCTTTATGAATGGTTATAGGTTTTCCATGGTTGATATGAGCGGCGATAATGGCAATGGAATTGTTATCTCAAAAAACAATTTACTTGATGGCTCCTGCACGGAAAGGTTAGCCGCTTGCCGGCATGCTAATGGCCAGGATGTATGGCTTATTACCAATGAAAACAACTCAAATATTTTCCGATCATGGTTAATAGATTGTAACGGATTGAGTACAATTCCTGTTATTTCAACCATTGGTGATTTATTAAATAATTATGCAACGATAAATGTTGGAACACTAAAAGTAAGTCCTGATGGAAAACAAATCTGCCAGACACACTATCCAGATATTGATCTTCCAATTGGAATAAATCCAAGCAATTTTATTCAGCTATTTGATTTTGACAATAATTCTGGTGTTTTGTCAAACGTAAAAAAAATTGCAATGGGCTCCAAAGCAATCATTAACAGTGAATATTCTTCAAACTCATCATTATTATACCTTACCAGTAATGGCTTTATTGACCAGGTTAAATGTAAACTACCGACAAGTGGCCAAATCCTTGGTTCTTTAGTTAGTTTCCCTTCTACAAAAGGTATTTATGGTATGCAACTGGGTCCAGATGGAAAAATATATTTGTCTGCATCGACCACTTCACTTGATGTGATAAATTTTCCGGACAATGAAGGTCTTTCCTGTAATTATCGCCCGGGGCAACTTAACTTATTAAAACCTTCAATGCTGGGACTTCCGTCATTTATTAACGATATATCTTTTGACCCGTATAACAATTTTTCATTTCAGGTTCTTGACAGTTGCAATGGTGTAGTTCAGTTTTTTGGACTTTCAAATTCAACTGGAAATATTGCATGGTCATGGGATTTTGGAGATGGAGTCATTTCCGACATTCAGAATCCTGTTCATACTTATGTTTCTGCATCACAAAGCTATCATGTGAGCTTAAAAATTTCCTATCAAAACAATTGCGGGTCAAAAATAAAAATTGAAAATAAAATAATAAGTCCGGCTGGAGTATTACAAAAACCAGATTTCAAATTTTATGGAGGTTGTGATTCCGGATATATAAGATTTGAAAATATTAACCCTTTAGATACCAATGCTGGGAAGAAGTATATCTGGTATTTTGGTGATGGAAGTACTTCAAACGAAATAAATCCAAAACATATTTACACCGGGCCAGGCTTTTATAACGTTAAGCTGAAGTTGAAAACAACCACAGGCTGTCTTGATGATTCTATTTCAAGAACAATTGATATGATTACATTTAGCGGAAATGTAATCATATCAGACGAAAAATCGATTTTTGCAGGTCAGTCCGTTAAATTATTTGCTAAAGGGCCAGGTAATCATTTTGAATGGTCACCATCTGCAGGGCTTAATAATCCATTGATTGCTGCCCCCACCGCAACGCCATTACAAACAACAACTTATAAAATTAAAAATTCAAACGATGCAGGTTGTTTTCTGGAAAAATCTGTAAAGATAACTGTGGTTGAACTTGATGATATATTTGTTCCAACAGGATTTACTCCTAATAATGACGGGAAAAATGACTTGCTGCTTCCAATAATGGGATCAAAATTTTTATTAAAGGAATTCAGTGTTTATAACCGCTGGGGACAGAAGGTTTTCACTACAGCACAAAGTGGGATTGGTTGGAATGGAACACATAAAGGTGTAGTTCTTGATAGCGGGATATATATATGGATTATGAAAGCAACTGATGCTTCGGGAAAAAATATTGAAAGAAAAGGTACTGCCGCTTTAATCAGGTAGATGGGAATCTATAAAGCCTTTATATGCAGGCCTTATGAAAAAAGTCCTAATTTACTTTTCAGCAATCAATCCTGCCATCATATATTCTCTGTTGAGGCGGGCAATATTTTCTATTGAAATACCTTTTGGGCAAACTGCTTCACAGGCACCGGTGTTGGTGCAGGCACCAAACCCTTCTTTATCCATCTGTGCCACCATATTCATAGCCCTTGATTTTCTCTCGGGGTGTCCCTGTGGTAACAAGGCAAGGTGAGTAACTTTAGCAGATAAGAAAAGCATTGCCGATGAGTTTTTACAAGCTGCCACACAGGCACCGCAACCAATACAGGCAGCAGCGGCAAAAGCAGCATCTGCCATATCTTTATTAACTGTAATGGCATTTGCATCAACCGGGCTTCCTGTATTAACAGAAACATATCCCCCCGCCTGGATAATACGATCAAAAGATGAACGGTCAACCATCAGGTCTTTAATTACGGGAAATGCATTGGCTCTCCAGGGTTCAATTACAATGGTATCTCCATCCTTATAAGCTCTCATATGCAACTGGCATACGGTGTTTTTTTCCCATGGTCCATGTGGCCGGCCATCAATATACATAGAACACATTCCACAAATACCTTCACGACAGTCATGATCAAATGCAATGGGATCGCTTCCCTCCCGAATCATTTCTTCATTTAAAACATCAATCATCTCCAGAAAAGACATTTCTGAGGAAATGTTTTTTACTGAGTAAGTTTCAAACCGGCCTTGTGTGTTGGCATTTTTCTGCCTCCAGACTTTTAATGTAAGATTCATTGAATATTGCTCCATAATTCAATTCTATTATTCAGTTGTTAATTTTATTTATAAGATCGTTGAGTTGGCTTCGCCACTTCAAAATTCAACTCCTCTTTATGTAATTTCCAGGTGCTTTTACCAGTGTATTCCCAGGCAGCCACATAAGAATAATTGGCATCGTCCCGTTTGGCTTCGCCTTCATCTGTCTGGCTCTCTTCACGAAAGTGACCACCGCAACTTTCATTTCTGTTTAAGGCATCGATACACATCAGTTCACCCAGTTCCATAAAGTCGGCCACACGGTTGGCTTTATCCAACTCTGGGTTCATTTCGTTAATTCCTCCAGGAATTTTTACATCACTCCAGAACTCCTTACGCAGTTGCCGTATTTCTTCAATAGCTTCTTTCAATCCTTGCTCATTGCGGGCCATGCCACATTTCTCCCACATAATTTTACCCAGACGCTTATGGAAACTTTCAACCGTTTGCTTTCCTTTAATATTAATAAGGAAGTTTATCCGGTCTGATACTTCTTTCTCTGTTTCAACAAATGCAGCATGGTCGGTTGGGATAGGTTTCGTGGCAATTTCATCAGCCAGGTAGTTACCAATAGTGTATGGAATTACAAAGTAACCATCTGCAAGACCCTGCATCAGTGCCGAGGCACCAAGGCGGTTTGCACCATGGTCGCTGAAGTTGGCTTCGCCCAAACAATACAAACCATTTACATTGGTCATTAGTTCATAATCCACCCAAAGGCCACCCATAGTATAATGCACTGCGGGATAAATTCTCATCGGTACTTCATATGGATTTTCACCGGTAATTTTTTCGTACATATCAAAAAGATTACCATATTCTTCTTTAACGACTTCTTTACCCAAACGGATTAAAGTATCTAGATCAGGGTTTTCAATACCTTGTTGATTAGCTGCTGCCTTTCCGTATTTATTTATCAGGTTAAATTTAAAATCAAGATATACGGCTTGTCCCGTTGATCCAACACCATATCCGGCATCGCATCTTTCTTTGGCCGCCCTTGATGCAACGTCCCTGGGAACCAGGTTTCCAAAAGCAGGATATCTTCTTTCCAGGAAATAATCCCTGTCCTCTTCCGGAATATCATTTGCCTTCCTGGTTTCGCCATTTTGTTTAGGTACCCAAATCCGTCCATCATTTCGTAATGATTCCGACATCAGAGTCAGTTTTGACTGATGGTCACCACTTACCGGAATACAGGTAGGATGAATTTGTGTAAAACAAGGATTGCCAAAGTAAGCCCCTTTCTTATGTGCTTTCCATGCTGCAGTTACATTACTACCCATAGCATTAGTAGATAGATAGAATACATTACCATAACCTCCGGTGCAAAGCAGTACTGCATGTCCAAAATGTCTTTCCAGTTCGCCGTTAATAAGATTGCGGGCAATAATACCTCTTGCTTTACCTTCAACAATCACCACATCCTGCATTTCGTGGCGGGAGTACTGAACTACATTTCCCAAAGCAATCTGGCGTTCCTGGGCCTGGTAGGCACCAATCAACAATTGCTGACCGGTTTGCCCGGCAGCATAGAAAGTTCTTTGCACCTGTGTACCACCAAAGGAACGGTTATTCAGTAATCCACCATAATCTCTGGCAAAAGGAACACCCTGAGCCACACATTGGTCAATAATGTTATTACTTACTTCTGCCAGGCGGTGAACATTTGCTTCTCTGGCACGATAATCACCCCCTTTCACCGTATCGTAAAACAAACGAAAAACAGAGTCTCCGTCATTCTGATAATTCTTTGCTGCATTAATACCACCCTGGGCAGCAATAGAGTGTGCCCTCCGGGGCGAATCCTGGAAACAAAAGGCTTTTACTTTATAACCCAGTTCTCCCAATGCAGCTGCTGCAGATGCACCGGCAAGCCCCGTTCCTACCACTATTACTTCTAATTTTCTTTTATTGGCAGGATTTACAAGTTTGCAATGGCCTTTATAATCTGTCCATTTTTCTTCTAATCGTCCTGCGGGAATTTTTGAATCCAACATAAATCAATTTGATAATGTGATAATATGCTAATGTGCTAATTTTTTTTATTTACCTCGTTTCAGCTTCCTGCCAGAAGGCAGGTGCTATTCAAGTTAAACTCTTCGGGTCTTTACTTCCGACTTCCGACTTCCGACTCACTACTCCTGACTCCTGACTAACTCTCCCTACACCCAACCCAGATAAAAACTTACCGGCATTAATGCAAAAACCAATGGAACAATAATTGCAAATCCAATACCCAGGCAGTTCAAGATGGTTAAATACTTTTTGTTACTTACTCCCAAAGTTCTGAAAGCACTCTGGAAACCATGCATCAGGTGCCAGGCAAGTGAAATACATCCTACAAGATATAATATAACGATCCACTCATTTTGAAAAACAGCCTGCATTTTTTCGTACAGATTAATTTCTTCGCCCAATAAAAACCCCTGGTTTGCACGGTTTGGCAGCCAGAAATCAGTAATGTGAACAACCAGAAATATTAATAAAAGGCTTCCCAGTAAACCCATACTACGACTATACCACTTACTGCCCTTATTTCCCATCTCTACGGCGTAACCTTTTTTACGTTTGCTGCGGTTTTGCAGTTCCAATACTATACCCTGGATAATATGCAGAATAATGCCAAGAAACAATCCTATTTCAAGGATACGGGGCACAATGTTTGAACCCATGAAATGAGCCCCTTCATTAAACATCACCCCACCGTCCATAGCCCATATACAGGCATTAAGAGCAACGTGTACAATAAGAAAAAGTATTAGAAAAATACCTGTAAGTGCCATTATCCACTTTTTGCCAACCGAAGAAGTGAAAAGTTCAGACCATTTCATCAGTAAATATATTTATTGGTTTTGGCTGATGCTTTCTTTCAAGAAAAAATCAGATTTGTGCAAAAATAGTATC
>JBARSW010000630.1:0-7004 GCA_049644925.1 Chitinophagaceae bacterium
ACTTTCATATCGCCACAGGTGTAAGCAAATGTTCTTTTGTTTTTTCCATCTACTGCTGCCAGGAATGTATTGGTCATATAGATCTCATCTCTTATTTTCTTGACAGTATAAGTGCTCATGTCATATTCCTTACTCACCCATTCTCTGCCATAAAGATTTCCGAAACAGGGGTGATATAAAGTGTGATTACCAAGTTCATGTCCTTTTGCCGCTGCTTTTCTCCAATCGGATAATCTGTTGGTACAGGTAGCAGCGTTTGCAGTAATGTAGAATGTTGCTTTTAGTCCCAATGAATCAAGAACTGGCATTGCATTGTCCAGGTGTTCATTAATAGCATCATCATATGTAATTACCACTGCACATTTCTTTCCACGCCATGGCTGGTTAAATTGAGAGAAAATGACCAATGGTGAAAGTAAAATAAAAAATGAAACTATTTTTTTCATAATCAATTTTTCTTTATTTCTATTTTGATTTGTGTAAATGAATGTGGTGAAAATGTACATGATAACCTGTTATTTTTTGTCTCGATTTCTTTTGTTACCGGTACATATTGTGACTGTTGGTCAAAGCTGAATGAATCGTTGAGTTTTTCACATGTAATCAGGCTGGCCTCTGCTTTACCAGTTAACTCGCTGGAAGTATTTACAATATCTGTTGTGATTGCTTTATCCTTGTGCCTGTTAACCACATTAATAAAAACATGCCTTGTTTCTTTTGAATAAGTTGTAGATACATCCAGGTAAGGAATGCCTTTATATTTCTCTGTACTAAAAGTGTCGCATGCAACATAAGTATCAACTGAAGTTCCGATACAGTTGTTGGAATATGCTTTGAAAAGATAAAACAACGGTGATTTAAAAGTCCCTTTTTTAGGGTCGCTGGATAATAGTGACGTAAGCAAAGTGAAGTTGGACATTTTTACCACATCGGCATGGCGTAAAAATGAATTGAAAGATTGTGCCACAGGTAAAACACTCATGAAGTTTCTTCCGAATGATCCCCATTCATCAACCGAAAGATAAATTGGATTTTTTAACCCTTGTGTGTTGGATACTGCTTCAATTTCTCCTGCGGTGATTTTTATTCTGTCATCAAAAATTTTAGCACCATCTCCCATATGTGTATAATAATCTGGTGAATTTTCCCAGTAACTGTGTATAGCGAGGTATTTTATTTTATCTCCAATACCCATTAAAATCTTTCGGTTCCAATCGTCCCATGTATTAACACTGTACCAGGATGATCCGCAACCTACCAATTCAATACTGTTGTCAACTGCCTGCATTGCTTTTGCAGCTTCTCTTGCCACTTCAATATAATCTTCTGCGTTTTTATGACCCAGCTCCCAGGGTTTTCCGTCTACCTCATTTCCAAGATCCCAGATTTTTACCTTGTAAGATGCAGGATGACCATTTTTTGCACGCAGATCGGAATAATAAGTTCCCTTAGGGTAGTTGCAGTATTCTAACCAGTATGCAGCATCTTGTATAGTACCCAAACCAAGATTAACAGCTACTATATTCTCGCTACCAATGGCATTGTTCAATGCAAACCATTCATCTGTTCCCACATGGTTATTATCAATACCGCCCCAGGCCATATTAATACGGGCCGGCCGCTGGCTTTTGGGACCAATCCCATCCTGCCAGTTATATCCCATTAAAAAATTACCACCAGGCCAACGCATATTGGTAACTTTTAATTCTTTCATAGCCTCAATATAATTTTTCTTAAATCCATTTTCATCGGCCAGCGGTGAAGCAGGATCGTAAAGTGGTCCGTATAAGGTATTTATTTGCGGAGAATCCGGTAAGCCTCTTCTTCCACTTATTTGTATCGGCTCCATAAATACACCATAAATTTTGGGGTCTATCTCGCCAATGACTCTTTCCGGATCAATTTTAATTTTTGCATTCTGTGCATTCATAAAGCAGGGAAATGCAATGAACAAACTGAAAAATAATTTTTTCATAATGTAGAATTATTGATTATTAAAAAAATTAATCGAAATTTTATTGTTTGTTGCAGGCCGAAGGTTATTCAAACCTTATCCAATCTGCTTCAACCTGTTTACCATCTTTCATCACAATAAATATATTTTTAACACCTGGCTCAAACTTCAAAACAGAAGCCTTGCTTATTTTCCATTCAATGCTTTGCGGAATTTTCACATCTGCAATAACAGGCCCGTTTATTCCATTGGTCCGGATCTGCAATGTGCCACCTGCAACAGACAGTGCGTTTACAGAAACAGTTTTTAACTTCTTCTTTCCAAAATCAACACTGTTGTATTGTACCCATGAACCGGTACTATTGAAAATTGTTTTCCATCCTTTAAACCTATCAAGTGTATCATTAAATTCAATGGAAGCCCCTTTGATACTTAGTGAAGAATACCGGTCAATCTGAATTTCTTTTGTAGCAACAGAAATACCAATACCTCTAAATGTTGGAATAACTTTCTTAATAGTGCCGTCAGGATTAAAAGAAAGGCTGTCAGCCCTTATGGATCTTGCTTTATCAAAATTTGGCGAGTAATCATTGTGATGATAAAATAAATACCATTGCTTCTTAAATTCAATAATTGAATGGTGGTTTGTCCAGCAACCGGTAGGTGATTCATCCATAATAACTCCAGCAAACTTAAATGGTCCCAAAGGATTATCACTTATTGCATATTCCAGCCTTTCGATTTTATTTTCTACATGCGGATAGGTTAAATAATAAATACCATTCCGTTCAATCATGTATGGCCCTTCTTTTAGTCCTTTTGTTGGAAGATCGCCCAATGTTTTTACTTCGCTGTCCAGCTCAAGCATATTGCTTTTTAGTTTAGCACCATAAATATTTCCCTGCGACCAGTATAAATAGGCCTGCCCATCTTTATCTATAAACACATTTGGATCGATACCCTTAACATCATTAATCGGTTCTGCTTCAGGGATAAAAGGGCCTGTTGGCTTGTCTGCAACGGCCACGCCTATCCTGAAACCTCTGCCGTATTTTGCCGTATCTTTTGGTGAGGTGGGGAAATAGAAATAATACTTATCATTTCTTTCAATGCAATCCGGGGCCCACATACTATAACTGTCGGGTCTTACCCATGGAATTTTATTTTGTGTTACAATCATTCCATGATCTGTCCAGTCGGTAAGATTTGCTGATGAAAACACATGATAATCTTCCATACAAAACCAGCCCAAACGGCCCTTTCCTTCGGTTGCAAAAATATCATGCGATGGGTATACATATACTCTGTCTCCAAATACCCTCGCAGTTGGATCTGCGGAATACTGATTTCTTATAATGGGGTTTTGCGCAACAATAACTTGGTCAAAAAACAAAACAAAAAATGTTAATGACAGAAGCAATCGTATTGAATATTTCATAAATCGTTTTTTAATCAAAGATTTTATAAGTTCAATTTATTTAGAAATGCGATCTTCAATATGGAAATAATCAAAATCAGCAAAGCCTCCTGTATTTTTAGTAGCATAATTAAATAATGTAAGACGATAGCCGATAAAGTGCGGCAAGGTATAGCTCATTTTTAATGGTGTGCCCAATGCTGTCCAGTTGTTGCCATCTAAACTGTAAAAGAAATTAGCTGTATCCTTTCTGTTGGTGAAATCACATTCGGCTTTAAAGAAAACAGTGGTTTGGTTTAAAGGGATTGTTGCAACTTCTTCCCCCGTGCCGGTGCTTGCATTAATCATTACAACTAATTTACTGTTACCATTTATTTTAACGCCAGCCAATCCATAATTTTTCTGGAGAAGACCGAGTCCGGCAAAATCACCATCTTTCATATTAGAAACATCAAGCGATGTAACCCCGGTACAAACAGGGCCAATGGTTCTTTGTGTTAAAGAATTTCGTGCCAGCAAGAAGGATGTATCAATCCTTCCGGTTTTTAAACGGAGAAATCCTTTTCGTTCTTTAACAGACCATGATCTATTATCGGGGTTATGATTCCATTGCCAAACCAATGGTAAAGCAGCATCCTTTTTTTTACGAGTAAATTCATCCGAGTGTACAATACCCGGAATCAAACTTTTATTTGCAGGCAAATTCAATGTTGCAGGAACTTTACCATCAATTCCCAATACAGGCCATCCGTCAATCCACTTCACCGGAACTAAATATGGAATACGGCCTACTGCTCCATAATCACGGAAGAGATAAGAATACCATTTTCCATCGGGCATGTCAATTAAGCCGCCTTGCGCCACACCCATATCCTGTAATGCAACTCTGCCTTCCCATGGGCCGGTAATTTTATCGGCACGATGAATTAGAACCGTCCGCATTCCACCACGAGGCCACACGATATTGAATAAATAATATTTGCCGTTGACTTTAAAAAGCTGCGAGCCCTCTGCTTTAAGCATAATGTTGTCGCCAGCAGGCGCACTGGCATTTTCAATCAATACACGTTCCGTACCGGGTTTCACATCAGACAGATCATGATTCAATTCAAATATTATAAGCCTACCTACCCCGGTGATCATATACACTTTTCCATCATCATCAAAGAATATAGTATGGTCATGATACGAAGGTTTGAATGAAACTGTTTTCCATGGACCCTTCTCAATATTTTTTGTTGAATAGATATAGGTCTTGCCTGTGGTTTGTGCAAAAGTGGAAACATAAAATATACCATTATGGTAACGGATACAGCTTGCCCATGATCCTCTGCCATAAGTACTTTTGCCATTTGTAAGATTCAGTTCATCCATACTGGCTAAAGTATCATAAGCATAGCTCACCAGTTTCCAGTTTACCAGGTCTATTGATTTCATAATGGGTACACCCGGACTCATGTGCATGGTTGTACTGCTCATGTAATAAGTTTTACCTACACGTATAATGGACATGTCGGGTACATCGGCAAAGATTATCGGGTTAGTTGCCGGCTGTGCGTTTACTATTTCAGAAGAACAGCATATACAAAGCAGAAATATTGTTATGATTAAATATTTTTTTTTCATATTGATTACATTAACACTTTCACAAAACAATGCTGTTACCTGTACACCGGATCGTTACCGCTGTATTTTAAAAATTTAAAAGATGCGGTATTAGAAGATTGTTCACCAGATGATGTGGCATACATACCATAAATGCATCCAACAAAACCTCCTGCAGTTTTAGTGCTAACAAATTTTGCATCTGTTTTATCTTTTAATAAATTCCAGTTCTTTCCATCGGTTGAATAATAAAAACTGTATGTGTCTTCTTCAGCATTTATCTTTAAATGGAGCTTTGAAGATTTTGATTCTAATGGAACTTCTGTTATCAGCTCCATTTTCTTCTCCCGTGGTTTGCCTTTAAAAAGCTGCATTACTTCTTTACTGTTATTAATTGATTTGGCCATGAAATAGAAATTGGATTCACTTTGAAAAATTGTCAGCCCTGCTTTTTCATTAGCGGTCACAGGCGCAAAATCAATCTTTGTTTCTACTGTGTTGAACAAATGCTGCTGACGTTTGCCCACAAAAGAAGGACTTCCCATGTCCATGATGGTTTCGGGTTTTAGCTTTAGGGTAAGTCCGGCTTTTTTTGAAAGAATAAATGCAGTGCTGTCCGGCTTACGCATAAAAAGCAAAGAAGGATCCAATTGCTTCTTAAATTGTAATGTGTAAGAAAAATTACCAGATTGCGGGAGTGTACCTTTTTGTTTTACTTCTTTAATATTAACAGGATAGCTGTACTGTACTTCTTCGTTATTGGGATTAATTACGGGCCATTCATCTTTCCATTCCACAGGTGCAATAAATGTTTCCCTTCCGGTATTATAAAAATCGCCTTCGTAAGGTCTTACAGCTAAAAATATAGCATAAGTGTTACCATCAGGTCCATCTACAAACTGAGCATGGCCTGTTGAGGTAATGGGATTTTTTCTGTCTTCCGGCAAATCTCTTTGTGTCAGTATAGGATTTTTTTCATATGGAATATATGGACCCCAGACTGATTTACTGCGAAACACCACTTCAGAGTGATTAACAGATGTTCCGCCTTCTGCAGCGTATAAATAATACCAGCCAAACCTTTTCATGATATGTGGCCCTTCTATCCAAACCGGTTTTTTACTGATATCCACACCACCATTTACCAATTGTTTTTCTTCACCAATAACTTTTAAACTCACCGGATCAAATTCATACATGCGGATGGTTCTATGTCCTGAATACAAAGGTTTATTGTCGGGAGCATCACTGTTGTAAAGAATATAAGCTTTGCCGTTATCATCAAAATACAAAGAAGGATCAATACCTCTTACCTGCGGAATCTTTACCGGGTTACTCCAGGGCCCTGCAGGATTTTTGGCTGTTACCACAAAGTTGCCATCATGATCAATATCGGTACAGGTTACATAATAGATTCCATTATTGTAGGAGATAGCAGGAGCAAACAAACCTCTTGTCATGCGTTCACCCATAAAATCGAGTTGTGATGTCCGGTCAATAACATTGCCAATCTGTTTCCAGTTCTTTAAATCTCTGCTGTGAAAAACCGGAATTCCCGGAAAGTAGGAGAAAGTAGAATTGATCAGGTAGTAATCAGACTCTACCTGAACAATACTTGGATCAGGATAAAAACCCTTTAAAATAGGGTTTACAAAAGTAGTTGTTTGCGCAAAACTGTTTATCCCTGTCAGTAATGAACAAAGTAATACAGACGTTGCAAATTTTATTGATAATTTCATATAGATTGATGTTGTTTATTTCAATTTTGTTCTAATTCTTATTACTGTTAACGACATGGGCGAACACTGATACTCAAAATTTTTGCCCGCTTTAAATACAGCAATAACAGGCACCACGTTCCTGTTATTTTCAAAATTATTTTCTGCATCAGGTTTTCCGGTAAGTGTAGTTTGCTCGGCATCAGGATTAATTTTTTTAAACCCGGAAAGATTAACCTGCATGGTTTTGGTTTCGGTTCCGAAATTCACCAGTTTTAAAATAATATCACCGGTCTTACTGTTCTGAACA
>JBARSW010000631.1:0-3251 GCA_049644925.1 Chitinophagaceae bacterium
GTTACTACGTTCCCATAAATGATCTGCTTCCCTCCTAGAATGAGCAGCCTGTGCATTAAGATCACTATTTTCCCACATGTTTGCGGGTTTCTCCCAAGTATCAGAGAGCACTTCATTAATAAATGAAGTTTTGTAAGCAATATCTTCCCTCCTATATGCAGGTGGGCAATCTTGTAACCCCCACACATCTATTCCATTCGCCGGGTTATTACCCACATACTGGTACATACCCATACCATCCTGGTACTCTATTAAATCTCTTTGATTAAACACACCTGTTTCGGGCGAATAATTCCGGAAGAAAAAAAGATAGCTGCCCGATGCACTATCATACTCCTGGCCCGTAAATCCAAAACGATTACCGGCTATCGAAGAAGCTAATGGGTTGTTTAAGCTGTCATACCTGCTGGGTTTTCCATACGCATCATACTGGTATCGCTCAATCAATCTCCCACTACTGTTGCTGATGGCTTCTACTGAGTTCAGCTCATTCTGGTGATAATAATAACTATTGCCATTCTTTTCATTCAGAACCGGGGATAAAAAATTAGTGAATACTGTCCTGTTCAGCAGGCTATTGCTAGCATCCCTTTCTTCAATTTGCGCAGCTCCGCTGTAAGTGTACTTCAATGTATTGCCATTGATGGCTTTGGTGATTCTCCTGTTTAATGCATCGTATCCGTATGTTATTACACCGGCTGGTGAGGCCGAGTCTTTGATTAAGCGGTTCTCCGCATCGTAGGTTTTATAAAATGTTCCGTCAAAAGTTATATTGCCCCTGTCGTCAAACGTAAAGCTGGTACTGTTCACCCCTGTAAGCTGGTTGAGGTTGTTGATGCTGTAAGTTGTCGCAGTTCCATTGAGATTAGCCGCTGTGCGGTTGCCAACGGCATCGTAGGTATAAGTGTTTTGTATAACCGGGCTCCCCACCGGCCCTCTTTTATAATTGGTAAGCCGGTAGCCATTATCATACGTAAACTGTTCGGATAAGGACGGGTTGTTCAGCCGGTTGATCGCTGTTTTGTTCATCTCTTTATCATACGTAAATGAAGTGTTTTGTATCGTTCCGTTCAATGTGCTGATGCTGCTTAAGCGGTTGGCAAAATCATACTGCATGGCACTGCTTACGCCATTCGCAAAAATCTTATTCGTAAGCTGGTTGGCATTATTGTAGGCATACTCCACTACCGTTGCACTGTCTTTTAAAATTTTAGTCAGCCTGTTTCGGGTATCAAACTCTTTTATTACCGTTGTGCTGTCAGGATAAATAGTTGTCTGCGTTCTTCCTGCTATATTATAATTATATCTTGTTGTTCTTCCGTCAAAGGTTTCTGATGTTACCCGGTTTAGTTTGTCGTAAGTAAAGGTTGCTGTTCCACTGTTGTTGGTGGCAGAGAGAACCCGGTTCAGTTTGTCGTAGGTATAACTATACACTTCACCACCAGGTAATGTGCGGCTGGTTACCCGGTTCAGTGTATCATACTGGTAGGTAATAATAGTTGCATCTGTAAGCCTTACACTCGTTACATTACTCTTTTTATCATACGTATAAGCCATATACTTGCCGTCCGGATAGGTCATTGTTTTCCTGCGGTTCAGGCTGTCATACGTATATATGGTGGTATTATTATTCTGGTCTTTCAGTGAAGTGATATTACTTGCTGCATCATAACCGACCGTTGTTATAAACCCATTATTATCTGTAAAGGTTTTTACCCGGTCAAGACTGTCGTAGGTATAATGACTGATTCTTCCTTCCCGGTCGGTGGCGGTTATGATAATATTGTTCTTATCATAGGTATAAGAAGAACTGTTGCCCAGGGGGTCGGTTATTTGTTTGATACGGTCGAGGCTGTCGTAGATTGCTGTTACTGTTGCACCGGTACCATTGGTGTAACTGGTAATATTATTGTTCTTGTCATAGCTATAAGAACCTATAGTACCTGTGGCATCGTTAATGGATGTCACACGATTAATTTGGTCGTATGTATAATTTATAGAACGACCGTTGGGTAAATTAATACTCGTAACATTACCATTGCCGTCATAACTGTACACCGCACTGTTATTCTCAGGGTCTTTGATGACTTTCAACCGGTTACGGTTATCATAGCTCATTTTTGTTTCATGCCCCAGTGCATTTTTTACACCGGTCAGGTTATCCATACCATCCCAGGCAAAGCTGGCCTGGTTGCCCGTTGGCCCCGTTACTTTTACTATCCTGTTACTGGCATCATAGTTTATAGTGCTGGTCTCATTATTCTTGTTGATGTAGGAAACAATATTTCCCTGTGCATCATAATTGAACTGTGCAAAATTGTTGATCGGGTCGGTTATCTTTTTCAACCGGTCTAAAATATCATATTCGGCGGTTGCAATGTTTCCCCTCGCATCTGAATAAGATAACAGGCGGCCCCTTGCATCAAAAGATAGTATGGCGCTATAACCATTGGGCCCAATTACGTTCGTCGGGTTACCATAGCTATCATAATTATAGGTATACGTATTCCCCCTAGGGTCGGTGCTGCTGGTGATATCCCCGTTTGCATTATAGATTGCTGTAAAAATATTGTTACCCGGTGTTATCAACTGGGTCATATTGCCATCAGTATCATAACTCATGGTATAAAGATTTCCCTTGGGGTCTTTATAACTGCTGATCTTTTTAAAGTCCGTGGTGTAGGTGTACGTACTGACCTGGTTCAGCGGATCGGTAGCAGTAAGCATATTGCCACTGGTATCGTAGGTATAAGTATATACCTGCCCGTTGGCATCCGTCATCTTTGTCTGGTTGCCCTGGTCATCGTACTCATACTTCATATTGAATCCACAACAGTTACCCGACATAGAAGTGATCCATGACAGGTTATCCACTGTCTGATAGGTGTAGGTGGTAACCTGGTTGCCAGCCGCCAGGTGATCGGTAACAACCGTTTTCTGAGAAGCTGTATCATAAGAAAAACTAAGCCGCTTGTTGCAGCCTATCAGTTCACTGATGGACATATCCGGGAAATAAATGATATCCACTTTGTTATTATTCTTATCTGCAATGGACTTCATCGGGCCATTGACTAAGTAGGTATACTGGTATTTACCATTCAAAGGGTCTTTCACTTCTTTCAGGTTACCTACCACATCATAGGTATAAGTAAATGTTCTTGCAGGTATCGCTATTGCATCCACCACCGTGGCCAGTCGCCCCTGCGCATTATAGGTAAACGTAATACTCTGCCCCGCTGTATTGGTCATTG
>JBARSW010000632.1:0-1875 GCA_049644925.1 Chitinophagaceae bacterium
CTGCATTAACAACCGCCATGAGTGCACTGGGCATTGGTTATGGTGATGAAGTAATTACTCCCTGCTTTACGTTTGTGGCAAGTTTTGAAGCAATCTTAAGTGTGGGTGCTGTTCCTGTTTTGGTTGATGTTGATGATACACTGACAATGAATCCTGAAGCAGTTCGAAAAGCCATCACTCCTAAAACAAAAGCCGTGATGCCGGTGCATATGTGTGGCAGCATGGCAGATATGGACGCTTTGATCGCCATCTGCAAAGAACATAAGTTGATATTATTGGAAGATGCCTGCCAGAGTATCGGCGGTTCGTATAAAGGAAAGTCATTAGGAACAATAGGAGACGCCGGAACTTTTAGTTTTGATTTTGTAAAAACCATGACCTGTGCAGAAGGCGGTGTGGTGATGACAAATAATGAAAACATCTTAATTAAATCTGATGGATACACTGACCATGGCCACGACCACCTGGGTGCAGACCGTGGTGCCGACCTGCATCCTTTCATTGGTTACAACTTTAGAATTTCTGAATTACATGCAGCCGTTGGCCTGGCACAGATAAAAAGATTAAATGAATTTTTGTCCATCCAGAAAAAAAATCATGCACAATTAAAAAGCATTTTAGAAAAAGTGCCGGAAATTTCTTTCAGAAGGATACCCGACCCTGTTGGCGACAGTTGCAGTTTTATCAGTTGGTACTTACCAACAGCAGCGCTTACACAGGCAGCAGTAGCCGCCATGAAAGCGGAAGGAATTCTGCCCGGTAATTTTTATTGGTTTGACAATAACTGGCACTATATCCGCAAATGGGACCACCTGAAAAATGCCATTACTTTAAATGCACTCAGTCCGGAAATAAAAGAAAGAGTAATGCAACAGGCCAACAAAGATTTTTCTGCCAGTGATGCCGTAATGAGCCGTTGCATTTCTACTTCCATTAGTTTACTTTGGACAGAAGAACAGATAAAAGAGAAGGGTGAGAAGATAGTGCAATGTCTAAAAAAGATACTTGCGAATGGCGGGCAAGGGTAGGGCTTACAAACCCGGTTCAAAATTCAGGCAGTAAATCGTCCTTTTTTACGTTAATTTGGCTACTTTTATGCCCAAATTAATGTTTTATGCATATCCAAAGATTACTGATTAGTGCAATTAAGAAAAGGATTGGTCAGCAAAAAGTACTGCTGTTATACGGTACACGACGTTCTGGCAAAACTTTTATACTCCTACAGCTGTTTAAACAATACGAAGCCCAATCGCTTTTCTTAAACGGGGAAGATATGGACGACCAGGAAAAGCTGGCCAAACGCACAACTGCCAATTACAAAAAAATTGCAGGAAATAAAAAATTGATACTGATAGATTCAGTTCCCGGTATTACTGTAATAGCTTCTGGTTCTTCCTCCTTTGATTTAAGTAATAAAACCGGCGAACCATTAGTTGGCAGAAGTTATACCTACCATCTTTTTCCCATCGCACAATGTGAGTTAAAAGAAGACGATGTAACAGCCATTCGCCACCTGGATGAACGATTGGTATATGGCAGCTATCCTGAACTATGGCATTTGCAAAATGAAGACGAAAAGCAGTCTTACCTTAAAAACCTGGTACAGGGTTATTTATTGAAAGACATTTTTATTTTCCGGGAGATACGAAATTCAGAAAAAATTTTACAACTGCTAAAACTACTTGCCTTTCAGATTGGCAATGAAGTGTCGCTGAATGAAATGAGCAACCAGTTGGGTATACATAAAACCACCGTGGAGCATTATCTTGATTTGCTTAGTAAAGTATTTATCATTTATTCCCTGGGTGGATATGGAGGAAACTTAAGAAAAGAAGTTGTGAAGACCAGGAAATGGTATTTCTATGATAATGGTAT
>JBARSW010000633.1:0-1874 GCA_049644925.1 Chitinophagaceae bacterium
CTTGTAAGTTGAAAGGAACACCACTTATTACGTTTGCTTGTGTATAAGAATTAGTACCATCTGTATATTGTATAGTAAAAGGGCTCGTTCCACTACTAGCAGTAAATGTAAGTTTCCCTATTCCACCTTTGCAAATAACGTTCCCCTGAATTACTCCTTCAGGTTGGGTATTGTCCGGCCAGTTATACTTAATTAAAAAAGCATCATCATTTCCATTTGAGTTTAATAGAAATGTGGATTGTGTTGGAGTAAAATCAATACCATTACCCTGGAAACTTCCTGAAAGGTAAAACAGGTCAATACCAGCAATAATAATATCAAAGCCATTATCATTTCCAGATGAACCAATATTAAAAGCACATTGATAAACACCGGCAATGCTATATTTTGCAAGAAAAATATCTGAGGCGCCATTACTGGTCAGATTATCAACTGCTGCAGATGGATTAAAATCTGCTGTTCCTGAAAATCCACCAGTTACAAAAACATTGATATTGTCTGTATCAATTTTCCAACCAATTTCTCCACCTCCACTACCAGCATTAAAAGCCCATACGTATTGACCAGTGTTTGTATACTTTGCAACAAAAATATCAGATGCTCCATTACTGGATAGATTTGCAGTAGCAGGTGAAGGATCGAAATCAACATTAGTTCCATTAAAATCCCCAAGTACATAGATATTTCCAAGATTATCTAAAACTAATCCCCTGCCAGTATCAAGCCCTGTACCTCCAATCTTAAAAGCAAATTGATATTGTCCGGAAGAAGTGTATTTCGCAATATAAGCTTCAAAATTTCCTGATGCACTTAATAATGCTGTCCCGGGTGAAGGATCAAAATCAATATTTGTCCCTTGAAAGTAACCAGTGATAAAAACATTATTCATTAAATCAAGCCGAATATCAAAAACAACATTATCAATATTAGGAGCTCCAAAATTAATTGCCCATTGGTATTGGCCACTAGAATTATACTTTCCAAGAAAAGCAGTTCCTGTTGAAGCAGTTAATATATTCACATTTGATGCTGGATTAAAGTCAATTGACTCCCGGAAATAACCACCAACGAAAATGTTCCCTGATGCATCCGCTTCTATTGAGAGTCCGTTATCACCTAAAGAAGTACCTCCAATATTAAATGCCCATTGAAACTGACCTATAGATGAATATTTAGCAATAAAAATATCACCCCCATATCCTGGATCTCCTCCTCCTTCTCCATTACTAGTAAGAAAATAAGTTGCCGGAGAAGGATCAAAATCAACATTAGAGCCACGAAAAAAACCAGTTATATAAATATTGCCAGCCTGATCTGTCGTTATAGAATTAATCTTATCCAAATTACTGCCACCAATTGTCTGACAAAAAATATATTGACCATTACTTGAATATTTAGCGAAAAAACCATCAGATAAACCATTAGAATTAAACAATGAATTGGCAGGTGAAGGGTCAAAATCAACATTCGAACCCCGAAATTCACCACATAAATAAACATTCCCATTTGCATCAACATGTGAGCCTTGTGAATAATCAACGGCACTGCCTCCAATATTGAATCCCCATGTAACTTGTTGAGAATAACAAATCTTACCAAACAGAATTAAGAAAATAAAAAAAAGGGGGCGGGTAAAAATTTTAAAGATACATATAGGTTTCATAAGTCAGTTTCGATATGCCAAGTATAAAAGTAGGTAAAAAGCATAATTTTAAAACTGATTTTGGATATACTGCAGAAACAATTTCATCCCCTTTCTCTTCGCCTCATCAAGCGGATAGCTCAGGTGCAGGTTGTAATACTTTTTTAAATCATACGCTTCGTAAGGATTTGCGGCAACTATTTCATCAATATGCTCTAATCCTTCTGCATTT
>JBARSW010000634.1:0-2302 GCA_049644925.1 Chitinophagaceae bacterium
AAACCAATTCAACCATTCCCGATAATCCAAAACCAGGGCTAATCTGCCTAAAGGGCGGCGACCTTACAGAAGAAATACAGGAAAGCAATACCCGGCCACGCATCATTGAAATTTCTGCTATTTTTCAGGAAGATTTTTTTAAAGAAAAATATCTTTTGCTCGTTTTAAGAAAATTACCACAAAGTGGTATTGCATTTCTCTAACTTAATAAAAACCTTTACCATTAATGAGGATAATCTCTGTTTTTATAGTTGATGATAACAATGAGTTGCGTAATGCACTGGAAGAAATTATTTCCATGTCAGAAGGCTATAAATGCATTGGTACAGCCGGAAATACAGAAGATGCAATCAATCGCATTCCGGTACTAAGGCCAGAAGTGGTATTGATGGATATTAATCTTGGTGGTACTGAAAGCGGAATTGATATTGTCAGGTTGCTGAAACCGAAAATGCCGGATACTAATTTTATGATGTGTACTGTTTATGAAGAGAATGAAAAGATCTTTGAAGCATTGAGTGCCGGTGCCAGTGGATATATTTTAAAAAAGACAACTCCAGTAAAAATGCTGGAGGCTATCCGGGAACTAAATGAAGGCGGTGCACCTATGAGCAGTTTGATTGCCCGAAAAGTGGTAGCAGCCTTTCAACAACAACCAAAAGAAGATAGCCTCATCAATAAGGATTTAAATGTTTTAACGAACCGGGAAAAAGAAATCCTGGAATTCCTGTCAAAAGGAATAACCTATAAAGAAATTGCTGCACAAATCTTCCTTAGCCCAGATACTGTAAAAAAGCATGTCTATAACATTTACGAAAAAATGCATGTTACAAACAAAATTGAAGCTGTAAATAAATATTTTGGAAGATAATATTTGCAGGTTTTTGCAGCCCCTTTTTGAAAATTGTCAAAAAAATACCCCTTTTGTGGTATTGCTGCCTCTTTCAAATACTTCTATTTTTGAAAGATAAAACACAACAACCCTAATTGTTAACCATTAACCTTACCTATCAGCAATTCATTAGGGGGTCTTCTTCGAAAACCGTAAACAACCTCAGCTGGAAATCCTACTGAGGTTTTTTAATTTTTTGAGCTTTTTATTACCATCGCAATTTCATTTTATTATCCTTCCTTTCAATATCTGCCATTCGCATGGATGGATCAATTTCTACCAGGGAAAAGTCAACAAGCCTTCGGGAAGTTTCAATAATGTAAGTGCTGTGTGACCATTTCCATGGCTCATAAACTTTTCTGCTGTTTAAAGTATCTTCAACTTGTTTTTCACCATACATCAGGCCCATAGGAATATAATGAAGCTCTTTTGTTCCATCCCTGAAGGTTAGTTGTAAGTCTATTGGCATCGGTATTAATCCAATCTTTTTAATCCTGACTTTTGTTTTGCCTCCTTCTTCCCACAAACTATCAATACCATAATCTATTGTCTTGGTAGAATTAATCCAGTATTCCCGGTACCAGTCCAGCTTCATGTCACTTACTTTTTCGGCTACGTTAATAAAATCGATGGGAGTAGGATGCTTATATTTCCATAGCCTGTAATACTCCAGTAATATTTTATCCCGTACAGTAGCTCCCACTATATAACCCAGCTGTTCAAGAAAAATCTCGCCTTTATAGTAAGCAGAAAGAGTGTAAGAATTATTTGTGATGTAATGATCGGCATGTGTGGTTAATGGCTCTTCTTTTCCACTTTTTACTAATGAATAGTAGGCACCATAGCTTTCTGCATAAGGAAAACCAGTGCTTTTATTCAATTGTGCAACTAACCTGTCTTCTGCATATTGTGTAAAACCTTCATCCATCCAGGGATAGAGTAATTCATTATTAGCCATCAATCCATAATACCAACTATGCAACCACTCATGAATTACTGCACCCGGGCCAATACTTAATGTAGCCATTGGATATTCCATGCCTCCATCTCCACCATGAATAAATGAATACTGTTTGTAAGGATAAGTACCGAAAGTCCTTTCCAAATAAGGCAAAATTACTTCGGCCAGGTTAAGTAACGCTTCCCAATCCCGGGCTGGTTCGTTGGTTGGCTTGTATAAAACATGAATTGTCAGACTATCTCTGATAACTTTTGATAAATGTTTATAGCCTGGATCGGCAGCCCATACAAAATCATGTACATTAGGAGCATAAAACTTCCATGTAAGTTTCTCCCCATCAGGCCGTTTCACTTTTGTCTTTGCATCTTCATATCCATATCCAATTTGCTGTGGGTTCTGTAAATATCCTGTTCCTCCCAGAATATATTTTTTATCAATGGTGATGCTAA
>JBARSW010000635.1:0-1503 GCA_049644925.1 Chitinophagaceae bacterium
GCCTGGCTCTTGCGCAAGAACACCGGCAACACCAACAGAAATTTGCTTGTTAGCCTAAGGCTACGACAAGTTCTTTGCAGGTGAATCGGATAAAAAAAGACCTTACTACATAAGGCCTTTTTAAAAACTGTTTTAGAACCGTCCGTCTTTTTTATCCTTTGAACGTCCAAGGATATATCCGCCACCACCCAGCACAACAGCACCTACAATTCCACCCGCTACCCGGTTTCTCTTGTTAATAACCGCACCAAGTAATCCGCCACCAGCAGCACCAATCACAGCATACTTAGCAGACTTACTCCATCCTTTTTTCTTTGCCACTTTGGCTTCATTAGTAGATTCAGATTTCATGCTATAGGTTTTTGTCTGTGCTGATTTCCGGCCTGCTGCATAGGATGCCTGATTTTGTTTTACAATCAGCGCCTGTGCTTCCATAGCTTTCCATTCAACAAACTGTGCAAGACCGGTTGTATCACTACTTGATACCGGTTGCTTTGATACTGGGTTTGTGTTGCAGGCGGCAACTAAAATTGCAAGCGATGCAACAACTGAAACAGAGAGTAATAATTTTTTCATAATTGAATTTTTAAAAGTGAATGAATAAATCACTCTTATATTTTCATAAACAGTGCCGCAAAGTTGGCAGTTGTTAAATGATGAATTATTAAAACTCTATAAGCTTGAAGGCAAGTATATTAAAACATTTATGTTTTAACATTACCTGCTTCTTTTAATAGCTGATGAATAACAATGCCTGCAGATAACCTGAAACATTACATAATATTTTACTGAACGAATGGGTTACCTGCAAAGCAAGAACACCGGCAACACCAATAAGATTTGCTAATTAGCCAGAGGCTATGAAATCATTATGAGATACTGCAAGTTTTGCATAACTGGAAAAAACTAAGGCATGTTTTTTTTACTGAACACTTATCAGTTTGGAAAAATATTTTACCAGGTTATCATCACTCATCTCGTTAGCAGTGGATTCTTCCGTTTTTGTTTTTTTAAACTGGGGCGTTTCTGCCAGGTAATGAATAAACTGCTCCTGCACCTGTCCCGTACCTGTTGCATGCAGGAATGTGGCGTTTTGCAAGTGTAAACTTATTTCCTTAAAATATTTTGCCTGCAA
This sequence comes from Chitinophagaceae bacterium, assembly GCA_049644925.1. Lineage (GTDB taxonomy): Bacteria > Bacteroidota > Bacteroidia > Chitinophagales > Chitinophagaceae > JJ008. The sequence goes on from JBARSW010000635.1 coordinate 1,136, forward strand.
CATTTTTTTCTGGTTGTTCTCATTTTTATTACTGGGACTTGGATTAACTGCTTCACCTTTTATATGAGCTATAACTGTTAAAAACCCGGTTTCGGCATTTTCTCCTACTACGGTGGCATGTTGGTTATCCATCCATATCCCGAATTGTTTTTGATTGATCATGTAATTTTTTTTAATGTACTTTTTAATAAATAAATAACCATACGCTGAAATTCAGGCACGGTTCAGTATAATATTCATCAGGCCGAAGTAATGAATTAGACAATTAAAGCTATTGAGCTTTACGCCTCCTGGTATTACACAATTCCGTTAAAGTGTTACATGATTCGCAGCTTTAAAGCCATATAGCGCTGCGGCCGGTGTGTTGG
>JBARSW010000636.1:0-4970 GCA_049644925.1 Chitinophagaceae bacterium
ATTTACGGAAGATGACGGCAGCACCTTTGGCACACCTGGTCTTACCGGAAACTGGAAACCTGTAAGTGATCTGGATGATGATGGAGGCGCAAAAGTGTTTATACAAACCGGCAGTAAAATGAATGACCTTCCCCAGGATGAAGAAGATACACCCTTCTAAAATGAAAATTTATTAATTGAAAATGGGGAATGAATTTTATTTTTATTCTCCATTTATTTTTATGGCGTTACCATTTTTCTATATAAAAGATTATGAAGGAGAGCAGCAGGTTGTGCTGGATGAGGATACCTCCCGCCACGTGGTGCAGGTATTGCGTATGAAAACAGGTGAAAAGCTTAACCTGACTGATGGAAGAGGAAACTTGGTTTTTTGTGAAATTGCTGACGAAAATAAAAAGCACTGTACGGCCAATGTTTTTGAAATCAGAAAACAAAAACCGAAAATTAAAAATATTACTATCGGAATTTCTCTTCTAAAGAATTCCAACCGATTCGAATGGTTCCTGGAGAAAGCAACCGAAATAGGAGTTTGCGAAATCATTCCGTTGATTTGTGAAAGAACTGAAAGGGAAAAATTCCGGTACGACAGGATGAATGCTATTTGCATCAGTGCAATGCTGCAAAGCCAGCAGTGTTGGTTACCGGTGTTACAGGAACCGGTTTTATTCAGTAAAGCAATAAAGGATATTAATACTGAAGGAAAATTTGTTGCTCATTGTATGGATTCTGGCAATAAGAACAACCTTTCAACCCTTCACCCTTTCAACTCTACAACCATCGTCATTGGTCCCGAAGGAGATTTCACTTCCAAAGAAATTGAACTGGCTTTGCAACATCAGTTTGTCCCCGTTTCACTTGGCGAAACCAGGCTGCGGACAGAAACGGCGGGAGTGGTAGCAGCGGTTATGTTAATGAATAGCTGATTAGATCAGTTTGTAGTCTTTTGCTATTTTCAATAATTGCTGTGTGGTATTTGCATTTAGTTTCTGCATAAGGTTTTTCCGGTGGGTTTCTATGGTATAATGACTGAGAAATAATTTCTCTGCTATCTGAGGACCAGTTAAGCCTTCTTGAAGCAGGTTGAGAATTTCCTTTTCACGCCGGGTAAGCACCGGTGTATTTTTTATAGCATCTTTCAAAGAATGGAACTGCTCCAGTATCTTTTGGTTGGCAGCTTTGCTCAGAAAGATTTTTCCGTTCATCACTTCGTCAATGGCTGTAATCAGTTCTTCCCGTTCCATATTTTTCAAAAGATATCCATTGCCGCCATTTGCCAGCAACTGGGTAATAATGCCGGCTTCATTAGTAGAAGTAAGACCGATAATTTTTGTTTTTTTATTGCTCTTTCGGATGAGGGAACATAATTCAAGTCCGTCAATATCTGGAAGGCTTATATCCAGCAAAATAATATCGGGTTTGGCATCCACCAGAAATTCAAGTGCCTCCTTTCCTGATTTACAAATGGAAATGATCTGAAGGTATTCTATATCTTTTACCATCATTTTAATACTATCACCCACCAAAGGGTGATCATCAATAACCAGGATGGATATCATACGCTATTTAATCGATTAATTAATTGAAAATACAAAAGCCAAAGGGAAATGTCATATTATTCATTAATTAAAAAATCCATCATAACAGTTGTACCTACTTCTTTTTGAGAATCGATAGATAATTTACCATTGAGATAGGTTACCCGGCTCTGAACCGAGCTAAGACCTGCATGGGTTTTATCATGCCCTTCTTCGAGGCTAAAGCCACGACCATTGTCTTCAACCGTTACACTCAAGCGGTTGTCCTCCCGGTTAAACTGAATAATAGCTTCCGATGCCTGTGAATGTTTGATGATATTATTGAGCAGCTCCTGCAGAATGCGGAATAACATTACTTCAGTGGATGCGTTCAGTCGTTTATCCATTCCGTAAGCCTGCATGGATACATTGAGCAGCTTTCCGGCGCTGATGCTGTTGCAGAGTTCTTGTATGGCTTGTACCAGCCCGAGTTTGATCAACACTTCCGGCATCATATTATGGGCAATACGCCGAACTTCTTCCGAAGCTGTATTTAGCATGTCATAACTTTTAGCAAACAGGGGATCAGCTTTCAACTCGGTTTTCTCATGCTGCAGGGTGCTGAAGTGCATTTTGATGGTGGAGAATAAACCACCCAGTCCATCATGCAGGTCTTTGGCTATCCGGGTTCGCTCTGTTTCCTGTCCGTTCACCATAGATTGTAAGGAAACTACCTGTTGTTGTTTTTCGAGAAATTTGATTTGTTCCTGTTGATAGTTATTTTCTTTTTGGGCAATCAGGTTTTTTTGTTTGCTGTTTCTATAGAGTAAACCCAACACCAGTAATAAGGAAACAGCTGCCAGTCCACCTATCAACATTAATCTGTTACGCTTTACCAGTGCCAATTCATTGGCTGTTTTTGTAAGAGTAAGATCGGCAATTTCTTTTTCCTTTTTCTCCGTTTGATATTTTGCTTCCAACTGGCGAACATTTTCTTTACTGGTTGAATTGCTCAGGCTATCGGCATAGGCAAACTCCAATTCGGCAAATGCAAGAGCCTGTTTATAATTCCCTTTATGTATTTCAGCCCGTCTCAAATTGCCGTAAGCATAATTCAGATCTTCAAAACTGTTTATTTCCTTTGCAAAACGAAGAGCTTCCACAGCAAATTTTTCAGCATCCGCCATTTGTTTTAATGAAATGCTTACACTGCTTAAATTGTTTAAAATGCGGGAGCGATAACTGTTATTGTTAATAGTATCGGTAATTTTTAAACCAATAAGATAATATTCTTTTGATTTTTGATATTCGGAACGAAGTTCATACAGCCGTCCAAAGTTTACATAAACAGCCTGCTTCAATTCAAGATTATTTACTTCGTTGCTTATTGCCATGGCACTATCCATTACAACTTTTGCTTTATCTAACTGGTTAGTGCTACTGTAGATAATAAAATATTTATGATAAATCTGGATAAGTTGCGATTTGTTTTCGGCATATTCCTGCATCTTCATCGCTTTGTTAAGGTATTCTTCCGCTTTGTTGTATTCTTTTTCTCGCAGGAATGTATGCCCGATGTTTCCGTATGCACCAAATAATTTATGTTTCAGGTGTTTATTTTCGGGTTGTTCCAAGATGTTTGCGGATTGTATAAACAACTGCAGGGCTTCGTCTGTTCGTGACTGGTCGAGATAAACTGAAGCAAGAACATTGTTATACATCAGCTTGTTTGCAGTGATTTCTTTTTCCAGTAACGGTTTTACTTCAGCTAATAAGAGCAAAGCGGAATCATTGATGCTTTTCATGTAATAGCATCTTGCTGCACCCAATAACAGGCGGGTTAACTGATAGTTCTTGTTTGCTTTGGATAACTTTATTCCCAGGCCACTGTAATAAATGGCAGAATCTTGCTGGCCTTTAAAATAGTACAGATTGCAAAGCCCGGCATAGGCTGATATAACAGCTGTATCTTTTCCTGATTTTATAATATTGAAAATACTATCAACTTCATTCACTTTTGGTGGCTGTGATTGTGCGGAGTTAAATAAAGCAAACTGAAGAAAAAAAATAAATATACATTCTCTGAGTATTGGAGAATAACAGTTCATAAGCAGTTGGTTGATGATTGTTTTGTTCATTATTCTGTTGGTAAGATAAAAACTAAAGTTGTAAGTTCTCTACCTCCATTCAGGTATTTTTTATCCGTCAGATTCCCTTTTATCAGGTATGTTTTTTCACCTTACAGCTTTTTAATTTTGATAAACTGTTTTGTAGCATTGGCTGCCAAAAAGAATCAGTAATAACCAAAATAAATATCTACAATGAGCCAGTTGCGTATTTCTTACGACCGGGGAATCCGGTTTGTATCCCCTGAACAAATAGTAAGGGTGGAAGCTCTCAGTAATTACTGCCGTATTCATTTTACACAAGGCTATCCTATGACGGTAGCCAAGGTATTGCACTGGTTTGAATCTAATTTACCGGAAACGATGTTCACCCGGGTACATCGCAGTAATCTCGTTAATAAAAATCATATTACACAAATCACAACAGGCGGAAGCGGGATTGTGCATTTGAATAACGGCGATACAGTAACTGTAAGCAGGAGAAAGAAAGCCTTACTAATGTTTGATTAAAAAATAAAACAACACTTATGAAACAAAATATTATAACAGCAGGTATTCTCTTTCATCTTTTGCTTTTTTCAGTTTTTCTGCATGCGCAGGTTGGTATTGGAACAACCAGCCCCGATACCTCGACTATACTGGATATAAGATCTTCTACAAAAGGAATATTGATACCCCGAATGAATGAGTTTCAACGAAGCAAAATAACGGAGACTGCAGACGGACTGCTTGTGCAGGACTTACATACCGGTAAAACCGTAACCAACAGAAATAATTACGGCCAGTGGGGTGTTATCGATCCTGTTATTAATCCAAATGTAAACTTCACTGCCTTTTTTACAGCCGGGGCAGTGCATGTTCTTAATTATGATCTTTCATCCAACCACCAATGGACTACTTTTTCAATCTCTGGCCCGTTGCAGGGTTTCTGTAGTTCTGATAATGCCATAGTTTTTGTTACACAAACACATGTAAATGCCATTTTTGTTGACGGCAATAATGTAGTTCAACTCAGCTCCCTGGCACATTCCGGTGGTTCGGTAGTGGATATGGGAATAACTGGAAATAATAATCCTGTTGCTGTAATTCTAAAAGGTAATACCGCTTACAGGTTCCGGCTGTCGGGAGCCACCTGGTCTACTACCAATTTATCATCTACACCTGCAAACCTGAGGGTGTTAAAAGATCGTATCATTTTTACTGCAGGTACATCAGCATTTTATACAGATGGAAACAACTTGTTATCCAACCCAATTTCGGGTAGCCGTGCTGCCATTTATGCAAATTCAGATGCAGCGATTTTACATACAACCACTAATCTGTATTCATT
>JBARSW010000637.1:0-6938 GCA_049644925.1 Chitinophagaceae bacterium
CAACGGGAGGATCAGGTATTTCATCTCAACATACTACGCCGCCACCCGTATCATATCAGCCATCGCCTTCTTCTGCCCCCAATCATCAAACAAGGAATGTTATTCTTGGGGCAATTGCTACAATTATTACATCCACGGTTATCTATTACCTGACCGTTTACATGAACAGGCCTAATGCAGGAAATGGGAAAAATTACCCGGTGATTAAAGAAGCAACAGTAGAAGCCTGGAAATCGTATAAGGCGTATGAAAACACATATGTTAATAACGTAATTTCCTTTCAAAAAACATTCAAAGAAAATAATTCAATAGAGGGACTTTCAGATGGTGTTAATGGGGAATCCCAAAAATTCACAAAAGATCTTACAATCCTTTCAAAAACTGAAAATATTGATCCGGATCTTGTTATAGCTTTTAACCGGAGAATTGAAAATGAAAAAAATGCACTTTTAAAAATTAATGAATACTATGCTAACGTAAAAAGAATTATTGGCAGCGGTGCTAATATTAAAAAAATAAAAGAAGATTATGTGGCAGAAGAATTGAGATGGAGCCTTTATTCAAGAGGCACTTTCGAACGCAGCATTAACGATATTAATGAAATCGCAAAAATCTTATCTGAAAGATATGTACAACCTTTTTCCTTGAATGATTTTCTTATTGTACAGATTTATCCGCAGCTTCAAAAAACATATGATTCAGTTATCAATGTTTTGAAGAACACCAATATTGATAGTAATGGAAATGTCATACAAACAAACTTTGCTACCAATCTTTCTAAAAAAGATCTGGAAGGAAACTGGAATGTGGATGGCGATGTTGTTTCGTTAAGAAAAGATGGTTCCCTTATATGGACATTGGTCAACGGGAAAAAAGCGACCGGTACATGGAAAATTATTGATAATAAATTAAAGATTGAAGCAACTTTTTTAGAAACCAATGAAAAAGTAAATTATACTTACCGGGTAAGCAATCTTACTGCATCATCTTATACAGTATCACAGAGCGACCCTCCCTTTCTGCAATATGATGCAACAAGAATTGTAGCGAATTAAATAGTAAAAAGCAAAAACCTATCCCGGAATTTTCTCCTACCTTCATCACATGCTTATAAAAACTTTTGGAAGTGCAGTATATGGCGTTGAAGCAATCACAATAACCATTGAGGTTAACTGGCTTACAACGGGTAAAGACCCAATGATAGTTGGGTTACCAGATAATGCAGTAAAAGAAAGCCTGCAAAGAATTGAAAGCACTTTCAAAACAAATGGTTACAATGTACCCCGAACGAAAATAGTGGTGAACCTGGCACCGGCAGATATTAAAAAAAGCGGAACCCCTTTTGACCTGCCCATTGCATTAGGCATTTTGGGTGCATCGGAACAAATAAAAAATGCAGAAGCCTTGGCCAGTTATGTGATCATGGGTGAACTTTCATTAGACGGAGAAATAAGACCTATCAAAGGTGCTCTGCCAATTTCTATACAGGCAAGGAAAGAAGGATTTAAAGGACTTATTGTTCCAAAAGTAAATGCAAAAGAAGCCGGCATGGTAAACAACCTGCATGTTTATGGCGTAACACATATTAAAGAAGTGATTGATTTTTTTGAAAATGATGAAAAAGGATTAGAGCCAATTGTTATTAATACCCGGGAAGAATTTTTTAATGCACAATACGATTTTGAAATTGATTTTGCAGATGTAAAGGGCCAGGAAAATATAAAAAGAGCTTTAGAAATTGCAGCCGCTGGAGGACATAATGCCATCTTAATTGGACCCCCCGGTGCTGGAAAAACAATGCTGGCAAAAAGATTACCTACCATTCTGCCTCCACTCAGTTTACAGGAAGCATTGGAAACAACCAAGATTCATTCAGTGGCAGGTAAACTTCCTGAAAATGCCACACTCGTTTCCAAAAGGCCTTTCCGGTCTCCGCATCATACCATTTCTGATGTAGCGTTGGTTGGTGGAGGTGGTATTCCACAGCCCGGTGAAATATCATTGGCACATAATGGTGTTTTGTTTTTAGATGAATTACCGGAATTTAAACGAACAGTACTGGAAGTAATGCGGCAACCAATGGAAGAAAGAAGAGTAACTATTTCCCGGGCAAAAGTGGCGGTTGACTTTCCTGCTTCATTTATGCTGATGGCCTCTATGAATCCCTGCCCCTGCGGCTTTTATAATCACCCGGAAAGAGAATGCACCTGCCCTCCCGGTACGGTGCAGAAATACCTGAATAAAATATCAGGTCCCCTTTTAGACAGAATAGATTTACATGTGGAAGTTACTCCGGTTGCATTCAGTGAATTATCTTCTTTAAAGCCAACTGAACATTCTGCTGTAATCAGGGACAGAGTAATCATAGCGAGAGAAATACAGGCGGAACGCTATAAAAATCATCCCGGAATTTATTGCAATGCACAAATCAGTACCAAAATGCTCAAAGAAATTTGTGTTATCAGTACAGTTGGGGCAAACCTGCTTAAAGTGGCAATGGAAAAATTAAATCTTTCTGCCAGAGCTTATGACCGCATTCTCAAAGTATCAAGAACAATTGCTGACCTTGCTCAAAGTGAAGATATAAAACCAGAACACCTGGCCGAAGCAATTCAATACAGAAGTTTGGACAGAGAAGGATGGGCCGGCTAAAACAAAACAATGACGACTATTTAATACAGTGGTCATTTTTTTTAAACCCCGCCTGCTTATTTGTCACTTTTTTCCAAACTTGTACGATGTTTGCAGCATGGTCAAAACGTTTTTTTATAACTCATTAGAAATAGACTTAACCTTAACCTTCACTTTATAATGAAATTATTATTTAAATATCTGAAACCTCATAAATGGATGGTCGGGTTTGTACTTTTCCTGGCAGCCATCAATATCAGTTTCTCTTTAATTGACCCGTATATTTTTGGAAAGCTGATTGATCTGGGTTATAAGTATAGCAGCACACCCGGAAATTATCAACCATTCTGGTGGGGTTTTGCCACTCCACTGTTAACACTACTGGGAGCTTCCATTGGTGTAGCAATGGTTAGCAGGATTGCAAAAGCATTCCAGGATTATTTTCAAAACAAGGTAACGCAGAAATTTGGTGCTGCTGTTTTTACCGAAGGACTAAAACATGCCATGAGTCTTCCTTATCATGACTTTGAAGACCAACGCAGCGGCGAAACCCTGAGTATTTTACAAAAAGTAAGATTGGATACCGAAAAATTTATTGCCTCTTTTGTCAACATACTTTTCCCGGTTATTGTCGGTATTTTGTTTGTAGCCATTTTTGCTTATACCATTGATCCTGCCTTGCCACTCATTTATTTCGGAGGAATTTTTTTATTAGTAATCATCTCTAACTTACTCAGCAAAAAAATAAAAACAGTACAAAAGAAAATTGTTGCCGAAACAACTTCGCTGGCCGGGGCCACCACCGAGTCTCTCCGTAATATTGAATTGGTAAAAAGTCTTGGGCTAACCACACAGGAAGTTGAACGATTAAATAAAAATACTTACAAAATCCTTGGTCTTGAATTAAAAAAAGTAAAACGGTTACGCAGCATCAGCTTTATACAGGGCACTTTTGTAAACACCTTAAGGCAGGTTATTTTTTTCCTTTTAATGTGGATGATCTTTAAAGAAAAGATGCAACCTTGGGAACTGGCCACTATGCAGATATATTCCTTCTTTGTATTCGGCCCATTACAGGAAATCGGGAATATCATTCTTACATACCGGGAGGCACAAGCTTCACTCGAAAACTTTGGCAACCTGATGAGCAAAGCACCGGAAGCAAAACCAGAAAACCCCGGACATCTTGGTCAGATTCAAACCCTGGAATTTGATCATGTTGCCTTCAAGCATCAAACTGCTTCGCAAAATGCACTGAACGACATCAGCTTTAAAGTAAATACCGGCGAAACGATAGCATTTGTTGGGCCATCAGGATCTGGAAAAACAACGCTGATGAAACTCCTTGTTGGACTTTACCGACCGCAGAATGGAAAAATATTATACAACGGTATAGACGAAAACAGCATTGACTTCGAAGATCTTCGTAACCAGATTGGTTTTGTAACACAGGACACCCAATTATTTTCCGGAAGCATAAAAGAGAATTTATTATTTGTAAATCCATCAGCTACTGAAAAAGAACTGAATGATGTGCTTAATAAAGCTGCCTGTCAGAATCTTTTATCTAGAGCAGAAAAAGGATTAGATACGATGATTGGAGAAGGCGGTCTGAAATTAAGTGGTGGTGAAAAGCAACGCCTTTCAATTGCAAGAGCATTATTGCGCAAGCCAAAACTTTTGTTGTTTGATGAAGCCACTTCTGCACTGGATTCATTAACAGAAGAAGAAATTACAGATACCATCCGTGAAATTTCGTTGGAGGGAAGCCAGGTAACCATTCTTATCGCACATAGGTTATCAACCATCATGCATGCCGATAGAATTTATGTTTTGGAAAAAGGTGATGTGGTGGAAACAGGTAATCATGAAAAACTGTTAGCCGAAAAAGGATTGTATTATGCCATGTGGCGTCAGCAAATTGGTGAAAGAAAGACTAAAATAAACGTAGCTTAAATTATGGGATTGTTTTCTTTTTTGAATCCGGGTTCCGTTAAATTAAAAAATGTACTTAAAAAAGGAGCCATCATTATTGACGTAAGAACCGGCCCGGAATACGACAGGGGTCATATTCCGGAATCCTTTCATATTCCTGTAGACAGGATTAAAACCAATGCTGCCAGGCTAAAAGAAGCCAATCAGCCAATAATACTCTGCTGCAATACCGGAGATCGTAGCAGCACCGCCATGCAGATACTAAAAGCTAAAGGAATTAAACAAGTATATAACGGAGGCAATTGGGAAAAGCTATTAGTAATGATGAAAACCCTTTAAAAATTATTTATCATATTTTGCATCTTTCCCGGGCCACAGATCTTTGATGAACTTAAATTTTTCCGGTTCTTCAATTCCACTCAGTTCAAGCTCCAGTGCTCTTGTACTTTGTACTATCTCCACCAGCGAAATCACCAATGAAATTAAAAGACTTAACAGGCTTACCCCAAAAATATACCGGGAGGCAAGCACCCATTCGTTGTAGATACAATACATGGTAATTACGGCGCATAAAAAACTAAATACACCCAGGGTTTGCATATATCTTACTAACCGGAGTCTGATCCGGAGACTGCGAATTTGCTTAAGTATTATTTTGTTTTCCCCACCCGACTCGTATTCGTCATGTAGTTTACGAACCAAACTGGCCAATGCAAGAAAACGATTAGTATAAGCTAATAACAATAAGCTGATAGCGGGAAAAAGCAAGGCGGGAGTGTTGAAGGTAATTTCCATAATGCAAAGTAAAGCAAAAAAATAGCCCCAATAAAAGGAGCTATTTCAGGAAAGATTCAATGGTATTATTTAATGGAAAACTCCAATGGAATATTAAGTTTTATTGAAAAGTTTCTTCCTGTATTAAAGACTCCTGTTCTTCCGGTTACCGGATTTTCACTTGCATATTTCAACCTGCTGAGATGATGCTGATAAGCAACATCAGTTAAATTACTAACACCTAAATAAATACTAAATAGTTTTTTTTCTTTTTTCACAACATCACCGCCAATTCCTGCATTCAGTAATGCATACCCAACCGTTGCCGTTTCAGTACCATACCCACTAAAGAAGTTATTCTGCTTAAATGTTTTATTCCATTCAATTTTGGAATATAAATTTCTAAATAACTTTCCAGCCTTTTTAAAATCAGCCCTCAGTTCGCTGTTCCAGATGGGTGCTGGTATCAACGGCAGATTATTGCTACCGGCGAGATTGCCATCTATTTTATGATCAAACTTTCCCCGTACAAAAGAAAAACTATTTTCAAAATGCAGCCAATCCAGCGGGTGGGGATGTAAATCAAAAGACAGTTCAAATCCAGCAAGCATTGCATTGTTTTGGTTGAATTTAAAAGCAGGAATAAAATCCCCGCCATTATCTACCAACGAATCTCCTCCCGATACTGATTCAAGTTTGCGATAAAAAATAAAATCATTCATCCGGTTATAAAAAGCCGCCAACCCAAAGCTGAAATGTTCGTAATCAAGATCAATTCCTCCATCCAACTGAAAACTGGTTTCAGATTTTAAATCCTTGTCCCCATACTCATATCTGTTAGTACCTTCATGTGCACCATTACTTGCCAGTTCTGCCAACGTAGGTGCCCTGAAACCACGGGCAATATTTGCTTTTATAGTTACATTATCATTGGGCTCAAGACTCACACCCACACTTCCGGAAATGTTTGAAAAATTACATGTAAAGGGAGTAAACTTTATTTCACTTCCTTCAATAAAACCTTTTGAATCGACTGCTCGGTTATCAAACCGGAAGCCTCCGCTTAGTGTTGACTTTTTAAAGAACCGTTGTGTATATAAAAATGCACCAATGTCAAATGAATTGTATTCAGGAATCAAAACTTCCATTCCTTTATTCCGGTTGGCCTGGCTCATACCGGTTACACCAAAAGTGGTATGCCATTCTTTTATCTTCGTCAGTTGAAACTGAACATTGTAAGTAAGCGTTTTCAAATCAAAGAAGAGACTTTTTTCTGCAGGATCTTCCGGGTTGCCAAATTCCTGGCGGATATTATTCTGGTAACCAAGATTTACTTTAAGCCTGTTTTTTTTGAAAGCGAAATTGTTATCGGCAATTATTTTATTATGCTGTACCCTTTGCTGTGGCACAAACAAATCTCTTGAATCAAGCTCCTGGCTTGTGGCCACTCTTTCAATTGGTGTACCGCCATATAATAAAAACTGACCGGTTGTAAAATCTCTTTCGCCTTCAACCAATCCAAGCCGCTGATCATACCGGCTGAAAATAATATGACTGTATCCCCAGCTTTTATTGATGCCGGCATAGCCTCCGAAATT
>JBARSW010000638.1:0-3433 GCA_049644925.1 Chitinophagaceae bacterium
ATTGAAAACAGTGGACAAATCAATATTTTGCCCATGCTAAATATGTATGTGCCGGGAATATTTGTAACAGAAAGGAATTCCCTTGGTTTTGGAGTTTCAACTGGAAGTGCTGGTTCTATAATTGTAAGAGGAATTTCAGGCTCGCCCAACACTGGGGTGCTGATACTTGTTGATGGACATCCTCAATACCAGGGTATTTTCGGTCATCCTCTGCCTGATTCTTATGTTGCTACCGACCTCGACAAAGTTGAAGTTATTCGTGGCCCCGCTTCAATTTTGTATGGCACTAACGCAATGGCAGGTGTAATCAACCTGATTACAAGAAAAAATGAAAAACCACAATGGAATGGTAGTTTGGGTGCATCCTATGGCTCTTACAATACACATAAAGTTTTTGGAACAATCGGGTACAAGAACAAGAAGTGGGATATTTTCGCTTCCATTAATAATGACAAAACAGATGGTATAAGATATAATACGGACTTTAGGATTACGAATGGTTATACAAAAATAGGCTACACTATAAATGATAAGCTTAATGTTGTTGCTGATATCAACATTGCAGATTTTGTAGCAAACGATAATGGCACTATTTATATACCAAAACCATTTGGCATTGATATTTCAAGAGGAAAAACTTCCTTTTCTTTGTACAATAAATTTTCCAAATCAGAAGGAGCAATCAAAATTTATCACAATTTTGGTACACATGATTTGTCAGACGGATGGCATTCAACCGACCGCAATTCCGGCTTAATGGTTTACCAGACAATAAAACCGTTTAAAGGTAATACTTTGACAGTTGGTACTGATTTTAAGCAATATGGAGGGAAAGCAAATAGTGGAGTGGCAAAAGACCAACTGAAAACTGTTAACGAAATTGCTGGCTATATTTATACTCAACAAATATTGCAGGAAAAGCTAATGGTGAGCGCCGGATTAAGACTTGAGAATAACAGCAATTTTGGAAACCAGTGGGTCCCTTCGGCCGGTATAGCGTATAATCCAACATCATTTACAACATTTAAGGGTGTTGTTTCAAAAGGCTTTCGTAGTCCTACCATCATGGAAATGTATTTATTTGCACCGAACTCTGCATTGATGCCTGAAAAAATGTTGAATTATGAAATTAGCTGGTTGCAACGGTTTTTAAATAATAAAATTCGATTTGAATTAACGGGATATATCATTAATGGAGATGATATGATTCAGGTTGTTGGTGCATTTCCAAATGTTAAACGGCAGAATGTTGGAAAGTTTAGCAATAAAGGAATTGAGTTGTCTTTCAACTACAAGCCGACTGCCGAGTTCCAGCTTTTTGGTAATTACAGTTATTTGCACCAGGATGTAAAAACATTGGCGGCACCAAGACAACAAATTAATTTATATGCCAATTATTCGTATAAAAAATGGAGTTTAAATGGAGGCTTTCAGTATATTGAAAAGCTCTGCACAAAACTAACACCTGAAACTGCGGAGTATTATTTACTGGCCAATACCCGTCTTAGTTTCATACCGGCAAAAGGTATTACATTTTTCCTTTCAGGAAATAATCTTTTTGACGAGAAATACGAAATTAATTATGGCTACCCGATGCCGGGTTTCAATTTTATAGGGGGTATAAATGTTAAATTCTGATTATGAAAAAAAGAAATCTGATATTATTAAGTGTATTTTTTTTCCTAAGTACAGTATCGGTTGCTGATACAGGAAAGCCCAGATATAATTTGGTTGTTGATACAGATGGAGCATTGGATGATTTCAGGGCACTGGTAATGCTTATGTCTGGAAAAGATTTTCATATTGGAGCCATCACTTGTTCACAAGGTACTTTATCATCAACTTCATGTTATGACAAAGTTGTTTCTCTTAAATCCCTTTTTTTTCATGAAGGTATTCCGGTTGGCATAGGCAATACTATTCAGGCAAAACTACCACCATGGAATTCATTTGCTGAAAGTATTGAATGGGGATTTTTGAAAAATAATGAACCTGTTACAGATGCAAATACTGTCATATCAAATGCTGTTGGGGGGACAAGTGACAAAATCACCTTTCTTGCACTAGGCACTCTAAACACTTTTGCTGATTGGTTGAAGAACAATAAGGACAAAGCCAGGAATGTCGATAAAATTATTTGGTATAATGAATCGGTATTGAAAGACGGCTTTAATTATTCCGCTGATTCAGTGGCGTACAATACTATTAGAAATTCGGGTATTCCTTTAATAATGGTATCGAAAGGTGAAAGAGATTTATTGTGTAGTAATGAATATTTGAAAAAGATAAAATCTCTTAGGTCTTTGTATGCGAGCCATCTATACAAAGTGCTTAATAAAAAAGAGGTAGCAGAAAAACTTGAAGCAGGGCACTCTCAATTGTGGGATGATTTGTTACCACTGTTTCTGACAAATCCTGAGCTTTTCACAGTAATTAACAAAAGAGGCTTTGCTAATGCAATACTTGAAAAATCAATAGCGGCTTCGCAGGTTTATCAGCGAATTTCAGAAATACTGATTTCAAAAAATGAATCTATGAACAGGGTGTTTAAATCATTTCCTGTAATGGGCTCCTTATATAAAGATGATTACTCGAAGATGTTAGCATCTGTTGTTAATAAATATGGATTAACTGAATGGAAAGCCATTGTAATGACAAACGAAGTGCATGGACATACAGGTATTTATTCCATTATTGGCGCTAAAGCCGGAATCCGGGCATGTGAATACTTCAATGTGGAAGTTAATTATCTTGTTGCGGTTTCTTTTGCAGGTAAAAAACCACCATTAAGTTGTTTTAACGATGGTATACAAATTAGTACAGGTGCAACTATTGGCCAGGGATTAATTTCGATTGCGGATACCGTATTACAAGTGCCAACTGTAGTTTTTGAATGTAACAAACAAAAAGTCAGTTTTTCCTTAAAAGTAGATGTTGCAGCAAAAATGAGTAAAGATATCAGAAATGGGATTCAAAAATATGGTATGACAGGTGAATACTGGGAGTATATAGAGGAACTGGCAAAAAAATATTGGATTGATTACGACAGGCATGAAATTTTTGACATAAGAAGGTTATAGTTTTATTTGTGAATAAGCACTTATGTTTTTTTAATCATGAATAAATGATTCAAAAAATTCAGTTTTTAGTTTGAGTAATAAATCGTAAAATTTTGCTTTCCTGAAGAAAGTCCGTACTTCGCAATTCTTAATTCTTTTTTATGATGCTGCCATCTCTATTTATTGCGCCTTCAAAAAAAATGGGCAGGGGCGTTTTTACCTCAGAAGAAATAGAAGCAGATACAGTTGTTGAGATTTCTCCTGTACTTATAATGAGTTTAGATGATCGAAAACTAATTGACCAGACGTTGTTGCATGATTATATTTTTGAATGGGGTGATAAAAAAGATCAATGCTGTATGGCCCTGGGATAT
>JBARSW010000639.1:0-1536 GCA_049644925.1 Chitinophagaceae bacterium
ATAACAGACCGGTAACCACCTGCACAATGAACAAAATATTTCTTGTTCCTGTGTAATTGTGACATATTCTTATTGATAAAATCCAGCGGAAAATTTATAGCACCAACAAGGTGCTGTGAATCAAATTCACTTTTTCTCCTTATATCAAGAAGGTTGATATGAGCTTTATCAATTTCATAAAGGGTATCAAAATCAGAGGCACTTATTTCTTTTAAATGATCTGTTACAAATCCTGCTTGTTTCCAGTTTGCAATTCCACCTTGGAGGTATCCCGCAGTATTATCATAGCCAACTCTCGACAATCGAATTACCACCTCTTCTTCTTTACCTTCATCACAAAGAAAAATAATTGGTTGCTGCAGGTCAGATATCAATGTACCAGCCCAGGGGGCAAAGTTGCCATCTAATCCGATGAAAACAGAGCCGGGAATATGTTCTTCTATATAGTTTTCCTTGCTGCGGGTATCCAGCACCAAAGCTTCGGTTGTTTCCCAGATACTTTTAAATTCCTGCGCATTTAAAGGCGTTTTTCCTTTAGCAATAATGTCATCAATACTTCGGGTACTCCCATTCAGGTTTAGCAATACATTTAAAGGAAAGTACTGGGGAGGCTCTACCAAACCATCGGTAACTTCTTTTATAAATTCATCTTTTGTCATATTTGCCCGTAATGCATAATTTACTTTTTTTTGATGCCCCAATGTGTCAGTTGTTTCGCTGCTCATATTCTTACCACAGGCACTTCCGGCACCATGTCCGGGGTAAACAATAACATCATCCGGCAAAGACATTATTTTGTTTCTGAGTGAGTCGTATAAATGCCCGGCTAATATTTCGGGAGTAACTTCTGCTTTAAGTTTTTGCACCAGATCAGGTCTGCCCACATCTCCAATAAATAATGTATCCCCGGTAAAAATGCTATGGGGTTTTCCATTTTCATCAATAAGCAAAAAAGAAGTTGATTCCATGGTATGACCCGGGGTGTGTAATACCTTAATCTTTATATTTCCAAGATGTAGTTCTTCTCCGTCAGTTGCCACATGCACATCATAGGCAGGGGTTGCAGTAGGTCCAAATACTATTGTTGACCGTGTTTTATTTGCCAGGTCAATATGTCCACTTACAAAATCTGCATGAAAATGAGTTTCCAGAATATACTTGATCTTAGTACCATTTATCTCTGCCTTATCAATATATGGTTTTGTTTCACGCAAGGGGTCAATTATAGCAGCCTCTCCGTTACTTTCAATATAATAGGCTGCTTCAGCAAGGCAACCCGTATAAATTTGTTCAACTTTCATTATAGTGGTATATTCTATGGTTTCGTACAAAAAAAATTAATGCGAATGGCATAATTACCTTTCGCTTCGGGTTTAAGTGTTTAGATAAAAGGTATTTTAAACCAGAAAAATTTCTGTTACAAAATTCTCAATTGAACAAGCAGGTATAAATGACATTTGTCACAATTCTCAATGAGTTTTGTCACATTTTTGTCATTGACGTTAACTCCATTAATATCAATTGTGTGCAATTGAA
>JBARSW010000640.1:0-4713 GCA_049644925.1 Chitinophagaceae bacterium
GATGAATGGATAGAGAAATGGATGGCTGAAATAGAAAGAGATTTTGTAAAAGACGATATAAAATGTGTAATGGAGCAGGTAGCTCCCGATGGTAGCATCATTGACCATATAGACGGACGGACACTCAATCCCGGGCATGCTATGGAAGGCGCCTGGTTTATTTTGCATGAGGCAAAGCACCGTAATAATGATAAACGATTAATTGAATTGGGATGCAGGATGCTGGACTATATGTGGGAAAGAGGATGGGATAAAGAGCATGGCGGTGTTTTATATTTCCGTGATGTATATAATAAGCCTGTGCAGGAATACTGGCAGGATATGAAAATGTGGTGGCCGCATAACGAAGTAATTATTGCAACCTTGCTTGCTTATCTGATGACAGGCAATGAAAAATATGCTGAGTGGCATAAGATGGTGCATGATTATTCATACAGTCATTTCCATGATAAAGAAAACGGTGAATGGTTTGGCTATTTACACCGGGATGGCACAATAGCACAACCGGCAAAAGGAAATTTGTATAAAGGCCCGTTTCATTTGCCACGGCAAGAATGGTATTGTATGCAAATACTGGAACAATATTTAAAATAAATTATAAATACAAAAGAAGGAAAATGAAAAAAATAACTCTTATAATAATTTTGATATTAGCAGTGTTTATCTCCTGCAAAAAAAACAACGATGGCGGTACAACAACACCACCGCCACCGCCTCCCCCTCCTCCGCCACCTGTTGTTGTTTTAAACACAGCAGACAGCGTTTTATTATTGGATGAAACAGTATCGGGTTCAAAAGAGTCAACAAGACTGGCGCAAAATAATCCGGCTTCTGATTTTTATACCACAGGGTTTTATTTGCCAGCCTCCACCATTATGACGGTTGAAGTAACATCTGTAAACGGCAGCAGGCTTCCAACATTACTGGTGGGTACATATTCCCGCTACCAGGCAAGCTGGAACCCCACTTCACATACGCTGACATCCGGCGTAAACTCAATTGCCGATGCCACCGGCGGCATCATTTATTTTCGATTTCACAACGATAATCCAACAGACAAGGTTCGGATAAAATTTATTTCCGGAATGAAACCTGTTCCTTACTATCAATTGGGCAGAACAACTCAGGCAGATTGGGTGAAAATGGTTGACAATCTTACAACCGTTCCCGATGTTCAGTTAGTGGGTAACAAAACGATAATTACTTTTTCCCGTACAAACGCATTGGCATATAAAAATGAAAACCAGGAAACATTAATAAAAAAAGCCGACCGGGTAATTGCCATTGAGGACAGTATCAGCGGCCTGTTTGGAAGCGACCCCGTTGACAAACCCAATACACACAAATATTTAATGACGGAATCAGACCATCCGGGTTATTTTATGGCTGCAACGTTTTACCGAACCTGGTATGGCAGCACTACGGGTGGTGTGCCGGCAATTCTAAAAGCAGAAAATTTAACCTGGGGCCCCTGGCATGAACTCGGCCACATGCACCAGCAGGGCTCATGGACGTGGAGTGAACTGGGAGAAGTAACAGTGAACATCTACAGCATTGCAGTTGAAAAAGCATTTGGCATTACGCCGACACGATTAACATCGCAAGGAGAATGGAATAACACAGCTACCTATCTTGCAAGGCCGGAAGCCGAACGTAGTTTCAACGGCAGCAATGCAAGTGTATGGGTGAGGCTATGTATGTTTCAGCAATTAAAACTGGCTTTTGGTGAGAACTTTTACCATGAACTGCACCGCCAGGCAAGAAGAGAAACAGCAAGACCCACAACTACCGATACAAGGATGCGTTGGTTTATGCTGAAGGCATGTTCTATCAGTGGAAAAAACCTCACTAGCTTTTTTCAAAAATGGGGAATGAAACTTTCTACGCAAACGGCAACAGATGCAGTGTTTACAGAAATTGTAGCATTAGGATTACCTAACCCTGCAACAGATTTAACATTACTGACAGACTAAAAAAAGTTGCCCGCAACTTTAGAGCAAGCTTCACAAGTATAAAAATCGCTTTAAGCCGGATAAAAAAAATAACATGAAAAAGATTTTAATATTTTTTGTTTTAGTTACAGTTTTAATATTTGCTTCCTGCAGAAAAGGCAACGATGTAGCTAAACCAGAATTTGGTGACATTGAATTTAAGTTGCATAGTTTTAGAGCAGCTGGCGACACTACAATCGAAGAAATGGGCTATACATTTTCAAGCACTATGGTTCTAAAAAGCGACTATACCTGGACAATTGATTTTGGCGGTTCAAAATCGAGTGGGACATATACGTGGACTCCAACCTCAGCTGAACAAGCCGATATTAAATTCACAATCATCCGCTGGACGGAGTTTACTCCCAATCCCATTTTATCTGACAAACTTAAATCAGTATTACAAGCAGTAGACCACTGCGGATATTCATTGCAAACTCCTTTATCTGCAAATTATCTCACCAATAACTATCCAGGTATTCACTTCCCATTTTTAGGTACACATCAAAAATGAAAAATATATTAACATCATTTTACTGCCAAACTATATGTAGAATAATACCTCGTCGAATATTCGGTATTCCACCTGTAAAAACACTAAGAAGTCGTCGAAAAAAAACGCTGATTAAAATTACAATATATGCACAGAAAACAATTCATTAAAAACACCGCATTAACGGCTGCATCAGTTGCACTGATGCCAAACACTACTTTGTTTGCAAGGGAAGTAAAAGACAGAATAAAATTGGTAATGATTGGTACGGGGCTGCGTGGACAAAATCACCTTGACCTTGTATTGCGGCGAAAGGATGTGGAGTTGGTTGCCATCTGCGATATTGATGACCGCATGCTTTCCCTGTCGAAAGAAATTATCACTAAGAGTGGAAAGAAAATGCCGCAAATCTTTACCGGCGAGCCCTACGCATGGAAAAAAATGCTGGAGTTGAAAGATATTGATGGCGTAATAATCGCTACACCCTGGGAATGGCACAAGGAAATGATTATTGGCTCGCTGCAGGCTGGGATTAAATATGTGGGCACTGAAGTAATGCTGGGGGTTACGCTGCAGGACCATTGGGATGTAGTGAAAGCAGCGGAGCAATACAATGCACAAGTGATGATGCTGGAGAATGTTTGCTATCGAAGAGATGTAATGGCGGCATTAAATATGGTGCGAAAGGGACTGTTTGGAGAAATGGTGCATTTGCAGGGCGGATATCAGCATGACCTGCGTGAAGTAAAATTTAATAATGGCATTGATGCTTATGGAAAAGGCTGTGAGTTTGGTGATAAGGGCTGGAGCGAAGCAAGATGGCGTACACACCATTCAGTTTATCGTAACGGGGATTTGTATCCCACACATGGTATTGGCCCCATTGCACATTACATAAATATTAACAGGGGAAACAGGTTTGTAAATATTTCCTCTTTTTCTTCCAAAGCAAGGGGCTTGCATGAGCATATTGTAAAAAAATGCGGTGCAGAACATCCCAATGCAAAAATCAATTTCAAATTAGGCGATGTAGTTACCACTTCTATAGGATGTGCCAATGGAGAAACTATTTTATTGCAGCATGATACCAACCTGCCCCGTCCATATTCGCTGGGCTTTAGGGTGCAGGGTACAAATGGTATATGGATGGATGTTGCAAAGGGTGTACATATTGAAGGACAATCAAAACCCCACCAATGGGATGCCGCCAAAGAATGGTTTGATAAATATGACCACCCGTTATGGGCAAGATGGAGTAAGGAAACGGAAGGCGCAGGTCATGGCGGCATGGATTTTTTTGTAATCCATTCTTTCATAGAATCCATAAAACGCAACATAGCAACACCCATGGATGTGTATGATGCTGCCGCATGGAGTGCCATTACACCATTAAGTGAAACCTCTATCGAAAAAGGTAATGAGACAATTGAGTTCCCTGACTTTACAGGCGGCAAGTGGATGTACCGCAAACCTGTCTTTGCTCTTAACGATGAATATTAACACTATCTCCTGCCAGGAAATATGTAATAAAAAAAATCAGTTAACACTATTAAATAAAACATCTCTCTATAAATATGGAATCAGCTTTATCAGCATTTGGTATAAATAAGGATGCAGTTGCAGAACAAATTACCAGTGGGCTGATAAACCAAACCTGGAAAATTACTGATGGCAGCCGGCAGTTTATTTTGCAAAGAATAAACCAGCATGTTTTCCAGACACCGTCTGATATACATTTTAACATAAAGCAAATTAGCAGGTACCTGCTAATTAAATATCCTGATTACAATTTATCTGCACCGCTAACAAGCTTGTTTGGGCATGATTTAATTACTTGTAAGGATGGTTGCTACAGGGTTTTTCAATTTGTACAGGGTTCACATACAATAAATTCAGTTGGTACTGCTGAACAGGCTTATCAGGCAGCCTCTCAATTTGGAAAATTTACATACCTGCTTTCAGGGTTTGATACAGGTAAATTAAAAATTACTATTCCTGATTTTCATAACCTTTCATTAAGATACAAGCAATTCAGTGACATTATAAAAACAGGCAACGGGGAAAGAATTAAGGAAGCAAAGCCCCAAATAGATTCTTTGATAAAAGAAAATGACATTGTTGTAAAGTATAATGCCTTTAAATCTGACTCAACGTTCAAATTACGGGTTATACATCATGATGCCAAAATCAGCAACGTATTATTTGATGATAAAAACAATGGTATTGGGG
>JBARSW010000641.1:0-10502 GCA_049644925.1 Chitinophagaceae bacterium
ATGCCTGTTTTGAGTATTGATGATATTGCATTTTCTCTTTCTCCTTATGTAAATAATAAAGAACTTACCGAGACTCTTGAAATAAAAATTTTGAATGATTATAAATTGAATAAGAAGGAGCAACCAAACTGAGGTAGCTGATTTTTTAAATAGATAGCAAGTGTATAAAATTTTCGATAAAGTTTTTCATAGGTATTTAGAATAGGTATATAAGCAGCAGTTAAAGAAGCATCTGCGGGTAAGCCTGTCAGGTGCTTCTCTTTTTGATTTGAAATGCTTGAAGACTGGTTTCATTTAGTAATTGAAATAAAAAATAGTGACCTTTATGAAAAAAATTAAGATAATAAGTATAGCCGTCATCTGTTTTTTCTTACAGGTTGACAGATTGAATGCACAGGCAGGATACACTTTTGATTTGAGCGACACTGCATTTTTGTTAAATGGTAAGCCATTTCAAATGATCTCGGGTGAATTACATTATACCCGTATCCCAAAAGAATACTGGAGAGACAGGATGAAAATGGCAAAAGCAATGGGGCTTAACACAATCGGTACCTATGTTTTTTGGAATGCACATGAACCAAAGCTGGGCTATTATGATTTCAAGGGCAATAATAATATTGCTGAATTTATCCGCATTGCAAAAGAAGAAGGCTTATGGGTTGTTTTAAGACCAAGTCCCTATGTCTGTGCCGAATGGGAATTCGGAGGCTATCCATGGTGGCTACTTAAAGACAGTACAATTATTGTTCGCAGTAAAGATGAACGTTTTATAGCTGCTTACAGCAAATATATTCATCAGCTATCAAAACAACTGGTTCCACTATTAATTACGCATGGCGGAAATGTTCTGTTGGTTCAGATTGAAAATGAATATGGCTCTTACAGTAATGATAAAAGTTATATGGAGCTAAACCGTAAATTATTCCGCGATGCCGGGTTCGATGGCATTTTATATACCTGTGATGGGGCAGATCAAATGCCTTTTGGATATTTACCGGGTTACCTGCCTGCTGTAAATGGCCTGGAAGACCCTGCTGAAACGAAAGCACTGATCAATAAATATCATAATGGCAAAGGTCCTTATTATATCGCTGAATGGTATCCGGGGTGGTTTGATCAATGGGGTAAAAATCACGCCAAAGGACAAGCGAATAAAGAAGCCGCAAAACTGGATAAAATTTTAAGTGCAAATATTTCCATTAACATGTATGTTTTTCATGGTGGCACTACCAGGAGTTTTATGAATGGCGCAAATATGAATATTAAAGAACCATATGCGCCGCAGGTTTCCAGTTATGATTATGATGCCCCATTGGATGAAGCCGGAAATCCGACTGAAAAATATTTTAAGTTCAGGGAAATAATTGCCAAACATTTGCCTGCAGGGCAAACATTACCTGCAGTACCGGAAAAAAAGCAAACGATGACTATTGAGAATATTAAACTGTCAGGCTTTGTTGGATTGTTCGATAATTTGCCTAAACCGGTTTTATCAAAAAAACCTTTATGTTTTGAAGATATGAACCAGGCTTATGGATATGTTTTATACCATTCGGTTTTAAAATCTTTCACGCAGGGAGTATTAAAAATTGAAGGGTTGAGAGATTATGCTATAATTTATATAAATGGAGTACAAAAAGCTGTTCTCGACAGGCGGCTGCAACAGGATTCTATTTACCTGGATAATATTCCTCAAAATTCGGTGCTGGATATTTGGGTAGAAAATAATGGCCGTATCAATTACGGCCCGTATTTAACTGACAACAGAAAAGGCATTCTTAGAAAGGTTACTATGAATGGCACTGAAGTGTATGATTGGAAAATGTATGGATTCCCGTTCAATAGTATTGCTAAGTTTAAATTTAAATCCAAAATGCCCGGGCAGCAACCTAGCTTATACAAAGGGAGTTTTACATTGAATCAAACAGCAGATACTTATCTTGATATGCGTTCCTTTGGTAAAGGATTTGTTTTTTTAAACGGGTATAATCTCGGCAAATACTGGCAAATAGGACCGCAACAGACTATTTATGTACCCGCCTGCTGGTTAAAAAAAGGAGTGAATGAAATAATAGTCTTTGATGAATTAAAGCAAGGGCATACATCTCTGTCTACTTTAGAAGATCCCATTTTATCTCAATTGGCGGCAAATAAACAATGATACCGGTAAAAATATAATGTGAAATGCTAAGGCCTGATTCGAAATTTTTTGTTTAAATAATTGACCATGATTGCCAGAAATATACTTAAAGAAAAATACAGCAGGCTTGTTTGCCACATTTATTGTTTATTGTTGTTGATCTGTTACAATTCTATCAGTGCCCAGGTTAATGCGAATAAATATCCGTTGATACCCTATCCTGAAAAATTAATTGGGGGGATTGGTCATTTTGTAATTACTCCCGAAACAAAAATAATTGCAAACAATAATTTATTTGAAAATGAAGTCGCTGCTATAAATATTTTTTTTACAAACAGTTTTAGAAAGCCATTAAAGCAAAGTCTGAAAGCAACAGGTTCATGTATCAGGATGGTATATGATGAATTTATAAATTCACCAGAAGGTTATCATCTTAGTATTACAACCAAGGAGGTTTTACTTTCTGCAAAAACTCCTGCCGGAATGTTCCTGGCAATACAAACTATAAGGCAATTATTACCGTCGTCTATAGAGAGGAATAATGGAGTACGAAAGAAAAACCTGACTTTACCTGCCTTAACAATTCAGGATGAGCCTGCTTTTGCCTGGCGGGGTATGCACCTCGATGTATCAAGGCATTTCTTTTCTGTTGAGTATTTGAAAAAATACATTGACTTAATGGCTTTGTATAAGTTCAATAGATTTCATCTGCACCTTACGGATGATCAGGGCTGGCGGATTGAAATAAAAAAGTACCCAAAGCTAACGTCAGAAGGAGCATGGCGAACTTTTAACAACCAGGATTCAATATGTATAGAAAGTTCAAAAGAGAATCAGGATTTCAATATTGATCCAACCCATATCATAAATAAAGATGGTAAAATAATTTATGGGGGATTTTATACACAACAGGAGATGAAAGATATTGTATCGTATGCCGGAGCAAGACATATTGAGATTATTCCTGAAATTGATATGCCCGGTCACATGATGGCGGCTATTGACGCTTACAATTATCTAAGTTGTGATGGTAAAAGTGCTTTCGGAGAATTGTTTTCAATACCAATTTGCCCCTGCAAGCCTGAAGTTTTTCAATTTGCAAAAGATGTATTTACTGAGATCATGAATATTTTTCCTAGTCAGTATATTCATATTGGTGGCGATGAAGTAGATCGTTCTTTCTGGGCAAAATCTGATGAATGTAAAGTATTAATGGAAAAAGAAGGATTAAAGAGCACAGCGGAATTGCAAAGCTATTTTATCCGGAATATGGAAAAGTTTTTCAATGATCATGGTAAAAAGCTGATTGGCTGGGATGAAATACTGGAAGGTGGTGTAAGTAAAAATGCAACGATCATGTATTGGCGAACCTGGGTGCCGAAAGCTCCTGTTGAAGCAGCAAAAAATGGGAATAAAGTGATTATGACTCCCGGCAATCCGTTATACTTTAATGAACAGCCTGATAAAAATTCATTGCCGAATGTATACTGGTATAATCCAATTCCGGTTGGTTTAACAGAAACTGAATCGGCAAATATTATCGGGGCTCAGGCAAACCTTTGGACGGAGCGGATACCTTCAGAAAGGCGTGCCGACTACCTGATCATGCCAAGGATGACAGCCCTTGCAGAAAGATTATGGACTAATACTGATGATTACAAATTTTATTTGCAACGATTAATTGTACACTACCCAAGATTGGACCAACTGAAAGTTAATTATCGCTTGCCGGATCTTCCATTGCTGGATAATTATGCTTTTACCGGTCAGACTACACTTGCAGTAAAAAAACCATTGAATAATCTCAGTATCCGGTATACAAAGGATGGGACTCTTCCAACTATAAATTCGAATGTATTAACAAAGCCATTAGTAGTCAGTCAGACAAAATTTATCCGACTGGCTGCATTTAAAACAGATGGAACGAGAGGAGATATTTATGATCTGCATTATCAAAAACAAAGTTTAGCAAAAGCTGAATTGCCTGCGAACTTAAAGGACGGATTAATTTGTAGCTGGTACAAACAAGTTTACAAAAGTGCAACACTTATTCCGGACAGTAAACCAGACGGCTCTATTATTGTATCAAATGTTATGGTGCCGGCAGAGGTGGTAGCGCCAGGCTTTTCTTTAAAATACCGTGGATATATTATGGTTCCTGCAGATGGAATTTACAGTTTTTATCTTACCTGTGATGATGCGGGCATATTAAGAATAGCCGATAGGGAAGTTGTCAATAACGATGGTATGCATGCTCCTAAAGAAAAGAATGGGCAGGTAGCCTTGGCAAAAGGATTACACAAGCTGGCAATCGATTTTGTTGAAGGTGGTGGAGGATTTACATTGAAATTGCAGTATAGTAAAAATGGATCAGCGCCGCAGGATATTCCTGACAGTTGGTTTAAAAATCAGTGATCAAAAAATTCGAAATAAGAAGTATTATTATATGAAGACATCACGTCTTACAAAGATGATTTTTCTTCCAATGTTAATCGTTATGGGGATAATAGATGTGTGTGCACAAGAAATAAAGGTCTTTTCGAAATACAGTTATTATACCACAGAAAAAGATGTCAGTATTATCGCTGATCTTTCTCCTGATAAATCAGGTGATGAATATTATTTATCAGTATTTAATAATAGTAAGCAACTTGCCAGATCGTTTTCCGGGGATAACAATTTATTAAAAGTTTCTATTCCATTGATGCAATTTGAATTTGGTAAAACGCAGTTACAGTTTTCGGTTTCAAATAAAAATATTATCGTTAAAAAAGGCAGTGTTGAGATTACCCGACTTTCGCCCAAAGCCAATGAAGTTAAAATTGATCTTCAAACAGGCGGACTTATTGCCGATGGAATTCCTTTTTTTCCATTTGGGTTTTATTGCAAACCGGTGAACAATTTGCCGGAACAGGAAGTTTCTCATGGTTTTAATATGATTGGGCCTTATCAATCCAATCTTCCTGATACTTATGAGGAAAGAAAAGCTTACATGGATCGTTGTGCACAAGTGGGAATGAAAGTTCAATACAGTATTAACTCATTAGTTGGGTCGGGGCACAATGGAGCCAGAGGGCTGGATATGTCTGAAGAAGATAAACAAGAGATACTTAAAAAGGAAATTATTGCCTTTCGGGATCACCCGGCTTTATTATCATGGTATATGAATGATGAGCCCGATGGTCAAAGTCGTCCCCCTGCATTATTGGAAAAAGTATATCAGTTAATTAAGGAATTAGATCCTTATCATCCGGTATCTGTTGTATTTATGCTGCCATCAAAGTTTTCACTTTTTCAAAATACAATGGATATAGCTATGACTGATCCATATCCCGTTCCTGGTCCATTAGAAATAGTTGAAAGTTTTGTACAACAAATGAACAATCTTTATAAGTACAAAAAATCAGTATGGTTAGTGCCACAGGCATTTGGCGGCCAGGAAATGTGGGCAAGAGAACCAACAGCAAAAGAAATAAGATTGATGACTTATATGGGGTTAATTAATGGTGTGAAGGGAATTCAATATTATACCCATGCTGCTGGTAACTTAAATCCGCAGTCAGTTTCAGCATGGTCTGTATGCAGCGATATAGCAGTTGAAGTAAACCAAATGGCTTCTTTTTTATTATCAGATGAAACTGAATTGCATGTCATTACATCCGATTCGGGAATAATAGTAAGATCTTTTTCTCGTGATAGCAATCTGCTGGTCATTACTGCAAACAAGCAGAATATACCAAGGCCATTCAGTATTCAACTAAGTAATGCTGAAAATAGATGGACTGGGTCATCCACTGCTTCACTTTGGTTCGAGGATCGGGAGGTTGATATAAAAAATGGCAAAATCGAAGATATAATTGACGCAATGGGCACAAGAGTTTATCTTATTAAAAAAAAGGTAAGAGAATTATCGTCAAAGATTTATCCTGGAAATATAACACTGAATCCAGGCTTTGAAAAAATTGTAAATCCCGGTTTACCGATCGGAAGTAATACAAAGAAAAGTTTTTATGAAAAAAATAGTCAGGGAGCAAGCTTTTTTGCCGATCCCCGGCAAAAAGTTGATGGGATGTTCAGTCTCCGCCTTATTACTCCTGTTGACAGTTGCGGAGTTAAGATCAGGTTATTACCCATTGTTTTAAAAGCAGGAAATAGTTACAGTGTTTCTATTTGGGCAAAAGCAAAAGCACAGAATAAAATGCCGGTATTTCGCTTAAGTGTAGATGGCCCTCAAAAAGAAAAAACATATCAGCTGACAAATGACTGGCAACAGTATTCATTTTTATTTCATGCCGATTCTTCATGGTCTTCTGCTATTACCTGTATTGATTTACTTACAGCCGGAACTGCCTGGTTTGATTTAATCCAGGTAACAACTGATCCCCTGATAAATTATTTGATAGAAAAAAATCAGGTTGCAAAAGTTTCAATAACAACAACAATTGCTGATGCAGAAATTAAATATTGGTTGAGCAATGCTAAAACTGATTCTGTTAAATATGTTTACAAACAACCCATTGTGATCAATAAAGCATCAACAATAATTGCGGGGATATTTAATAATGGTAAGATTGTTACTCAATCTGGTTCTTTTATTCCTGTAAATAAAGCATTAGGAAAAAAGGTTTTGCTTCATTCCGAATTTGCTCCCCAATATGCTGCATCAGGTAGCTCCTCGTTAACAGATGGCATGATGGGAACTACTGCCTTTAAAGACAATAAATGGTTGGGATTTCAGGGCAAAGATGTAAGTGCCATTATTGACCTTGAGCAAATGACAAACTTTCAATCAATAGCGATCAATTTTTTGATTGATGCTAACAGTGGAATTTATTTACCCCCTGAAATTTCGGTTTATATATCAGAGGATGGTAAAAATTTTCAATTGATGGATACTTATATCAATAAGGAAGTTCCTCGCATGGGTGAGCCTGATCTGAAGTCAATCAAGTTCGGAGATAAAGAAATAAAAACAAGGTATATTAAGTTTGTTGCAAATGCTTTTGGCGATATACCAGAAGGATATTTATTCAAGGGCACAAAGTCATGGATATTTATAGATGAAGTTATGATTGACTGATTTAATTTATGACAAAAAAGTAAAATTCAATAGTATGAAATGGCTGACAGTATTTGTTTTCTTCTTTTTTATTTTATGCGAAGTGGCATTGAGTCAGCTGCCACCAAAACCTTATGGAGCGTTGCCAACAGCGGCGCAACTTAAATGGCATGAGATGGAAATGTATTGTCTTGTACATTTTGGAGTAGATACTTATACAGATAAAGAATGGGGTTATGGAGATGAAGATCCTGCTATTCTCAACCCAATTCATTTTAATGCAGCACAAATTGTTGGGACAGCTAAAGCAGGTGGCTTTAAAGGTGTAGTAATTGTAGCCAAACATCATGATGGTCTTTGTTTGTGGCCAACGAAAACCACAAGTCATAATATTACAAAAAGTCCATGGAAGAATGGAAAAGGAGATGTAGTGAAGGAATTTCAGTTGGCATGTAATAAACTTGGAATGAAACTTGGCATGTATTGTTCTCCATGGGACAGAAATAATTCAAATTATGGCACACAGGAATATGTAAACATTTACCGGGCACAACTAAAAGAACTCTATAGCAATTATGGGCCATTATTTATTTCGTGGCATGATGGTGCCAATGGTGGCGATGGTTATTATGGTGGTGCAAAAGAGCAAAGAAAAATTGATAGGACAAATTATTATGGGTGGGATAGCACTTTTGCATTAACTAAAAAAATGCAACCCGGGGCAGTGATCTTTGGTGATATTGGACCAGGTGTAAGATGGGTTGGTAATGAAGAAGGATATGCAGGCGAAACTAGTTGGGCAACTTTTACGCCCCAAGCTCTGGAGGAAGGCAAAAAGCCGGCGAATGGGTATAGTAAATATTGGTTGGCTACTGAAGGAACTCAGAACGGTGATTACTGGATGCCAGCAGAATGTGATGTACCCTTACGGCCGGGATGGTTTTATCATGCAAGCCAGGATGAACAAGTGAAATCACCTTATACTTTGCTTGATCTTTATTACAAGAGTGTGGGCAGAGGAGCAAACCTTGATCTGGGAATAGCTCCAAACCGTGAAGGATTGCTACATGCAAATGATGTAAATGCATTGAAACAATTCGGAGAACTGTTGTATCAAATATTTAAAACAAATATGGCCAAAAGTGCTGTATTTAAAGCGAGTAATGTTCGTGGAAAAAGTGCAGCGAAATATGGCACTTCATTTTTAACAGATAATGATCGTTATAGTTATTGGGCAACAGATGATGATGTTCTGAATGCCCAGGTAATGGTAACCCTTAAGAAAAAACAAACCTTTAATGTAATAAGGCTTCGGGAGAATATTACATTGGGTCAGCGCATCACTTCATTCGCAGTAGATGCTTTTGAAAATAATGAATGGAAAGAAATAGCAAGTGCAACCAGTATTGGTGCCAATCGCCTGATCCGTCTGTCGCAAAATGTAACAACCAGCAAAGTGAGGCTGCGTATTACTGGTGCAATGGCATGTATAGCTTTAAGTGATTTTGGATTGTTCAAAGAACCTGCTCATCTTACTGCACCGTTTATTAAGCGGGATAATAAAGGTTGGATACAAATAACGAATGTGGCTCCCGTTGCAAGTATTCACTATACATTAGATGGTTCTGAACCAACGCAACTATCTTCACTTTATAGCAAGCCATTTTTACTTACAGATGGAGGTGTTTTAAAAGCCAGGAGTTTTGAAATGAATGATCAGGCAAGTGAGATCAGTTCGAAGGAATTTGGGCTGTCAAAATCAGGATGGAAAGTCATCAGCTTTCCATTAAACGGAAATAAACCGGAAGAACTTATTGATGAAAATGAAAATTCATTTTTCAGTACTTTACAGGAACTGCCAAACCCCGATGCTTATCCGCAGGAAATAAGTATTGATATGGGGGCAGTGCAATCTGTAAAGTCGTTTATTTATCTGCCGAGACAAGATAAAAAAATGGACGGCATTGCAGACAAATACAGTTTTTCTGTAAGTAAGGATGGTAAGCAGTGGGAACAGGTGGCTACCGGAGAGTTTTCCAATATCAGTGCTAATCCGGTTGAGCAGTTTATTCAACTGGATAATGTTGTAAATACAAGGTATTTTAAATTTTCTGTTTTGCATGTAATTAATGGCAATGGTATTACTATTGCTGAGTTAGGAGTGAAATTAAAATAATTATAATCATTGATTCTTTTAAAATGAAAAAATTATTACCGAATTATTACTTTTTTGGATTGATATTATTCCTGATCATTCAATTGAATATGAATGCCCAGATTCCAAAAGCGATATTCCGAAATTCAAAGGCTTCAATTGAGAACAGAGCTAAAGACTTGTTGAGCCAATTGACATTGGAAGAAAAAATTTCTTTATTGGGTTTTAAAAGTAGCGCAGTACCAAGATTAGGCATCCCTGCCTACAACTGGTGGAACGAAGCATTACATGGAGTAGCAAGAGCAGGAAAAGCCACTGTCTTCCCACAGGCAATTGGAGTGGCCGCAAGTTTTAATAATGATTTGTTGTACCAGGAAGCAACAGTTATTTCTACAGAAGCAAGGGCAAAGTATAATCTTGCCGTAAAACAAGAACGGCGATTGCAATACATGGGACTTACTTTCTGGTCGCCTAACATAAATATTTTTCGGGATCCAAGATGGGGAAGGGGACAAGAAACTTACGGAGAAGATCCTTTTCTTACCGCATCGATGGGAACTGCTTTTATAAAAGGCTTGCAGGGAAATGATCCGCTACATCTAAAAACTTCAGCCAGCGCCAAGCATTTTGCCGTACACAGTGGACCCGAAGCAGGACGCCATACTTTTAATGCGGTCATTGATGAAAAAGATTTGCGGGAAACATATTTGTATGCATTTAAAAAATTAGTAGATGCCGGTGTGGAATCCATCATGTGTGCTTATAACCGTGTTAATGATGAACCATGTTGTACCGGCAATACTTTATTACAAACTATTCTTCGGGATGAATGGAAGTTCAAAGGCCATGTGGTTACTGATTGCTGGGCTTTGGAAGATATTTGGCTTCGTCATAAAGTAATTCCCAACAGTGTAGAAACCGCAGCTGCTGCTATTAAAGCAGGGGTAAATCTCGATTGCAGCAACCTGTTACAGGATGATGTAATGAAAGCTATTCAACAAAAATTGCTTACTGAAAGAGAAGTGGATAGTTCATTGATCGCATTGTTGCGTACACAAATCAAATTGGGATTTTATGATGCTGCATCATCAAGTCCGTATAAGAATTATGGAGCGGACAGTGTTTCCAATAATTATCATACCATG
>JBARSW010000642.1:0-5206 GCA_049644925.1 Chitinophagaceae bacterium
GTAGCAGCTACCGCCTGTGGTAGTTTAGCCTGTTCCTGCTCTTCCAAACAAGCAGCCACCGGCGAAAAAGTAAAACTGCTTTCTCCTGACGGCGAGATTGTGGAAATAGATTCAGCCTACCTTAACCACCAGGAACATATGGCTATCGTTTCCAAACTGGAAGCCCGCCAGGGAATAGCCGGAAAGAAGTTTGTAATGGTAGTGGACCTTGCTCTTTGTAAAAATGCCCGAAAGTGCATTACTGCCTGCCAAAAATGGCACTACCGGCCGGAAGAAATAGAATGGCTTTCAGTGAAGCTGATGAAAGACAGTGAAAAAGCAGCCCCCTACTGGTTTCCAAAACAGTGTTTCCATTGCGATAATCCTCCCTGTGTAAAAGTTTGTCCGGTAGATGCCACTTATAAAAGACAGGATGGCCTGGTGCTTATAGATAATGACCGCTGTATTGGTTGTAAATTCTGTATGGCCGCCTGCCCTTACTCTACAAGGGTTTTTAATTGGGATGAGCCTGAAATGCCAATGGATATCAGGAGCCTTGCTACAAATCCTGAAACAAATCTGCCTGCCAAAGTGGGCACGGTTGAAAAATGCGATTTCTGTCCGGATAAAGCAAGAGAAGGCCTTCTGCCACCATGCGTAGAAGCCTGTCCCAATGGTGTATTCTATTTTGGAGACGAAAACGAAGATACCGTCACCAATGGTTCTGAAACAGTAAGTTTCACCCAATTGATAAAAGACCGGGCCGGCTATCGCTTCCTGGAAGAGTTGGGCACCAAGCCAAGAGTTTATTACCTGCCACCAAAAGACAGGCAGTTCCCGGTAGAAAGAGGATATGATGACTTGCCGGAAAATATAAAAGAACGGTTCAAAGACATTATGGAGCCAGACAAGAAAAAATCATAATTCATGGTTTCGATTATCATTCATTGAATATAATTTTATTATGGAACTCAATTCATATCAACAACAGGCCTTGGATTATCAGCGGCCCAATATTGAAAAATTTGGAAAAAGAAACTGGTTCTTTGTCATCTTTTTTGGATTGTGGGTACTTGCCGGTCTCTATGCTTTGTATCTGCAAATAGCCAAAGGACATGGTGTTACCGGAATGAGGGATAATGTGGTTTGGGGATTGTTTATCGTCAATTTTATTTTCTTTATCGGACTTAGCTATGCCGGTGCCATTATAGCCGGAGTGCTTCATTTATTGAAAGTTCCATGGGGAAAACCCATTGTTCGTCTTGCACAGATGATGACCGTGATTTCAGTTATTGTTGGACCCGTTTTCATTCTTCTTTGTGTAGGCAGGTTCGACCGCCTGCACCACCTGTTTATTTATCCCAGAATTCAATCTCCCATGACATGGGATGTAATGGCTGTAGTTACCTTTTTAGTGGGAGCTGTATTGTTGTTATACCTGGCACTGGTGAAGGATTTTGCCGTATATCGTGATGCAAAACTAAAAGTGCCTAAGTGGAAACAAAAGCTTTATGCCTTTTTCGCCAACGGCTACCGTGGAGGAGCCAGCCAAAAAAGACACCTGATAATTTCTCAAAACCTGTTATCAATAATAATGATACCACTTTCAATAATAGTGGCATCTATACTTTCCTGGATTTTTGGTATGACCCTGCGGCCCGGTTGGCACAGCACCATTTTCGGCCCTTATTTTGTGATTGGTGCTTTGTTTTCCGGTTGTGGTGTACTGATAGTTGCTATGTGGGTGTATAGAAAAATGTATAAACTGGAAAGGTATTTTACCGATAAGCATTTTACATACCTTGGTTATATTATGATGATACTGGCTGCCGGTTACGGGTATTTCACTTTTTCCGAGTACTTCACCAGCTGGTTTGGTTCAGAAAAATGGGATAACGATGTAATAAATAAACTCTTTAACCTTTCAGAATATGGCTGGTGGACACTATTTGCCAACCTGGCTGGTATCGTATTACCAATATTAGTGGTGGCCATCCCTGCCACCCGTAAGCCAAAGTGGATTACACTTACTGCCTTTATTATGGTTATTGCCTTATGGGTAAAGCGTTATTTAATCATTGTGCCAACCCTGGAAACACCAGCATTGCCCATGCAGGATACACGAATGGAATATGTAAAATATGCTGCCACCTGGCCTGAATGGGTACTTACCATTGCTGGTATTGCAACTTTCTTCCTGTTCTTTACGCTGATGTCAAAATTTGTAACCGTAGTTCCTGTATCAGAACTGGAAGACCCTGCCCATAAAAATGAAGAAATAAAACCTGTTTAATAATTTTTTATGAAACAAGCTGTAAGTATAAAATCATACAAAGAAATGTTCAGGAATATAATACTGCTGACAGGGATGTTCTTGCTGCTGATGGTTCCTTCAGGGTTGTTGGCTCAAGCTGATACTGCTACACAGGCACCACCGTCCGACAGCACTGCTGTAGCTGCAGAAGAACCTGCTGAAGAAGAAGCATCTCTTATTTCTCCCTCCCTGGATTTTTTAGGTGTTCAAAAAGGAGATAATACTATTGACCTGAAAGCAGGCCTTAAAGCAAAAGTAAAAGGCCAGTTCATCAACCTTTATAAAATGAAAGTCTCCTTCTTTCAGGTGGTGGGCGAAGAAGAAAAAGAGCTGGGATTTGTAATTACCGACCGTAATGGAAAGGCAGTTTTGAATGTGAAAACAGATTCTATGCAGGCTGGTGCAGAAGGAAAGGTTCAGTTCAAAGCCGTTTTTGCCGGAAATAAAGCAATGGATCCGGCTGAAGAAATAACCGAATTCAAAAGGGCAAGATTAGAAATAACCCCCATTAAAGAAGACTCGTTGCTTTCTGTACAGGTTCGACTTGTAGATATCGGAACCGGTGAGGAAGTTCCGGTACCCGAAACATTGGTTGGTGTCTTTGTTAAACGTTTCTTCAATCCGATGAAGGTTGGAGAAGGAACTACCGATGAAAATGGTGAAGCATTAGTTGAGTTTCCTTCCAACTTACCTGGTGACCCGCAGGGGAATCTTACCCTGATGGCAAAATTGGATGAAAATGAAGTTTATGGTTATTTGGAGGCATCAGTAGTTGCACCCAAATGGGGTGTTCCTGTGTCTGATAAAATAGAAGACCAACCAAGGGCCTTGTGGAGCTCTCATCCGCCACTATGGATGCTAATCACTTTTGCTATACTGATGATTGTGGTTTGGGGCCACTATGCAGTAATTGTGTTTGAGCTTATCCGGTTAAGAAAAGAACAACCTCCAGTACCAACAAATGCAACTAATCCTTAATTTTATCAATCATAACAAATAGAAAAAACAATTAAAAATGAAAATGAAAGCTAAAACCCTGATTGCCAGTTTGTTTGCAATCGCATTATTGGCCTTTACCTCTAAGAGTCTTACAAATGACCCATGGCCGGTACCTGATGCCTACAAAAACAAAGTAAATCCACGTAAAGGAGATGCTTCTTCTATTGCAGAAGGGAAAACCTTGTACAACCAGCATTGTAAATCATGCCATGGTTCAAAAGGAAAAGGTGATGGACCAAAAGCTGCACAATTAGATACCGATTGTGGTGATTTTACTACAGCAGCCTTCAAAGCACAAACAGATGGTTCCATGTATTATAAAACAGAAAAAGGCCGTAAAGACATGCCTTCTTATAAAACTAAGATTCCTGATGCCAATGATATGTGGGCAGTGGTAAATTATATGAGATCATTATAATCTTTTTAAAAAAAAGACAAAAAGGGCTGTTCGAAAGAACGGCCTTTTTTTTGTATTTGTACCAAATAGATTTAGCAAATGGACTAATTTCCAGCAGGTTTTTTACCAACATCGAATGTCTAAAAATTAAATTATTTGACTTGCCGGCCGGCAATCAGGACTGCCTGCCGATAAAGCCAGGTTTTTTATATCGTTGGTAGCAGATTATACTATTTTTAAAGAATTAATCCGCTTAAATGAAATTTCTTCCGATTTTGTGCTGCATTCATTTTTATGGAATCTCCCCGCAAAGCAGCAGTTGGTTTTATTTTTATCACCCTTCTCATTGATGTAATGGGTTGGGGATTGATCATTCCGGTAATGCCCGACCTTATTGCACAGCTCAGGGGTATTTCAGTAAATGCTGCCAGCTCTTACGGCGCCTGGTTGTTATCCGCTTACGCTATAACACAATTTATTTTCGCTCCCATTATTGGCAACCTGAGTGATAAATATGGACGCCGTCCTGTTTTACTTTCTTCTTTATTTGGCTTTGGAATAGATTATCTTTTTCTGGCTCTGGCTCCAACTTATGGTTGGCTTTTTGTTGGCCGTATTATTGCCGGTATCACCGGTGCCAGCATCACTACCGCAGCTGCTTATATTTCCGACGTAAGTACAGCGGAAAACAGGGCTAAAAATTTCGGAATGATAGGTGCTGCCTTCGGACTTGGTTTTATCATTGGTCCTGCTGTAGGTGGTTTGCTGGCCGGGCTTGGTATCCGGGCACCATTTTATGCTGCCGCCATCCTTTGTTTATTCAATGCTCTTTATGGATATTTTGTGTTGCCAGAATCGTTGCCTAAAGAAAATCGCCGGCCTTTTGACTGGAAAAGAGCCAACCCGATTGGTTCATTAAGACTTTTTAAAAAATATCCGGCTGTTGGCGGGCTGGCTATTTCCTATTTTCTGATATACCTGGCAGCGCAGGCAGTACAAAGCAACTGGAGTTACTTTACAATTTATCGATTTGAATGGAGTGAAAAAATGGTGGGTATCTCACTGGCAGTAATTGGCCTGTTGGTGGCCATAGTTCAGGCAGGTTTAATAAGGATTATCAATCCAAGATTGGGTAATAACAGAAGCATCTACCTGGGTTTACTGCTATATAGCCTGGGTCTTATTTTGTTTTCATTTGCCACTGAGGGCTGGATGATGTTTGTTTTTTTAATTCCATACTGCCTGGGAGGAATTGCGGGACCTTCTCTTCAGTCAACACTGGCCACACACCTGCCCCCGAATGCTCAAGGAGAATTGCAAGGTGCCCTCACCAGTATAATGAGCCTTACAGCAATTATTGGTCCTCTGATCATGAATAACCTGTTTTATTATTTCACCAGTAAAAATGCACCAGTTCATTTTCCGGGAATACCTTTTCTTTTAGGTTCAATATTTATGTTATTTAGTGTGTTTTTTGCTCAAAAAGTGCTGAGTTATAACAAAAAAAGCACCTGAAA
>JBARSW010000643.1:0-1782 GCA_049644925.1 Chitinophagaceae bacterium
ATGCTGGGCGCTACGGATGTGTATGAACCCCGTTGCAGAAAATGTTATCATGAAAAATAAGGCTGTCTCAAAAATATATGTCAGCCTGAACATACCGGGAACTATCGTAATGATTGCCATAATCCCGGTATCCCGATTGCTAACGGTACAAAATGACTATCAAACCGGCATTTGAAATAGCCTCTTTTAAACCATTTTTAAGTTTATTGCCTTGCTTTCCCTTTTATTTTTGTTTTCCCTTTAATATCTATTGCTATTCCTCCTGCTTTTGCAGTCATATTCATATCAAGATCTGCTGTAACGACCAGTCCAGTCCGGCTATCAACGACAAGGATACCGTTTTGTTCCCCTTCTAATTCAGCTCCTTCTTCAGCGGATCCGATTTTAGTTTTCTCTTCCAGTGTTACCATATCACCTTCTATATCTGTTACCGTATAAGTTGAGTTCATCTTTCCTGTCAGCTGACCAGCCATGTTGGTACTTTTTTCCCAGCTATCCCCCACTTTCACTTCTTTATTCGGGAAAATGTATAAAACCCTTTCAAACTGCTCCCTAATATTCTTATCGTTAAACTGCTGATCAAATTGCTTTTTCATTTTTTCACTTTCCTCTTTTCCTCCTTTATCATCAATATCCATCGAGGAAACAATTGATTCTGCCATTTCTTTAAACCCTTTTACTTCAAGTATTTTCCCTTCTGCATCAACCTTCATTGTAAATTCTTGACCTTTAATTGCGGCAAATAACTTACTCACTTTATTCATAGGGTTCATATCCTCTTCTCCTGAGGCTGGTAAAGGTTTGTCAGTATCCACATCTAATTGCATACCCATCACATCCATGTTAATTTTGAACCTGTCATATTTAGTAAGTAATGTTTTTACAGCGCCATCATCTTCCTGTACATCCATAGAATAGTAAGTGCTGATCTCTAATTTTGTGGGGCTGCCCATTATCTCCTGGTTCATATTAATATTCATCTCGTAGTCGTAGCCTTTACCTTTCTCAAAATTAAATTTCAGCATCCTGGAGGTAGTGGCAGACCTGGTAGACTGGCAGGAACTAAAGCAAAGAATGAAGCTGAAAGCTGCAGCAGCCACAGGTATTAGTGAAAATTTCACTTTATTCATTGTATTTTTTTGGCAAATTAGAACATTAAAGTAAGAGAGAAGCTACCTGTAAGTACTATTTTTGCCGGCAAAACTACATTTATCAGCTCCCTGCATCATATAATCACTCTCTTTAAAAAAGACCTTTTGCTGGAAGTAAGACAGCAATACAGCTTTTATGGCATACTGTTATATATAGGTGCCACAATTTTTGTATTATTCATGGCCATTGAAGAACCTGAAAGCAAAGTATGGAATGGTTTGTTCTGGGTAATTCAGCTGTTTATATGTATTAATGCCGTTGCCAAAAGCTTTTTACAGGAAAGCAAGGGCAGGATGCTTTATTTTTATTCTATCGCCAGTCCAACGGCTTTCGTTTTGTCAAAACTGCTTTTCAATTCACTTTTAATGTTGGTGATGAGTGTACTGAGCCTGCTATTATTCACCCTTTTTCTTGGCAACCCTATGCTTAAAGCGGGACAGTTTATAGGGCTTGTACTATTGGGTGGCTGGAGCCTCAGTCTTGTTTTCAGTTTTTTGGCAGCCATTGCCGCCAAAGCGCAGCAAAACGCAGCGATCATGGCAGTACTTGGTTTTCCAATTATTATCCCCCAACTTATTTTGTTAATGCGGCTTTCTAATGCTGCTTTCGCCCCACTGCTCACCATTCCGG
>JBARSW010000644.1:0-6004 GCA_049644925.1 Chitinophagaceae bacterium
ATTAATCTAGATAACATAAAAGAATACGCAAAAGCAGGTGTGGATTATGTAAGTGTGGGTGCTTTGATACATCAGGCGAGAAGTCTGGATTTAAGTTTGAAAGCGGCCTCCCAAAATCCTTCAGAAAGGACTTTATAATCTTAAAGACCAAAGTTTTTAAATTACTATGAGTAAGAAGAATAAACCAGATATAAGAGGATTTGTTTATAGCACCGATCCCAATTTTTCTTTTGAAGAAGTTAAATCTGTTGTTGAGACATTGCTACCAGCACAGCAAAAATTAAAAGTGAGACTTGATACAAAACACCGGGCAGGTAAAGCTGTGACATTAGTTGATGGCTTTATCGGGAAAGATGAAGACATGGAGGAATTAAGCAAGAAGTTGAAAGGCTTCTGTGGTACCGGTGGTTCCACAAAAGAGGGCGTAATTATAGTGCAGGGTGATCAAAAAGAGAAAGTAATGCAATGGCTGCTTAAGAATGGGTTTAGAAATGTAAAGAAAATCTGACATGTTATTTCAGTGAAAATACACAATGGGTAACCATGTAATTTCAATTTACTTGAAGTCTGCATCAAGCCAGACTTTCCGAAGTCAACATCTCAACACCGAGTATATGTGTTTATAATTTTATAAAAGAAATATTCTTTTTAAAACCTGTTCCTACAATTTCCAATGTATGACATCCTGAAGGAATTCCAGCCAAAACTATTTGTTCACGAAAAATCTCAGTTGATTTATTGAGTTGAAGCTGTTTGAGTTGTTTCCCGTCATTTTGAAAAATTCTGACAATGAATTTCCCATTTACAGAAGTATTTAGTTCAATGGTCATATATTCATTTGCAGGATTTGGGTAAAGACTTGCCGTTTTTATATCGTTCTCAATTTCTATTTCTTTAATATCATAATATGTTTTTTGTCCATTCAAATCTGTTTGAGAGAGCCTGTAAAAATAAGTCCCTGATGAAAGTCCAATGTTTTCATAATGATAACTACTTCCTGTAAAGTTATTCGTCGCTTGAACCTGGCTTATGCTGGTAAAATCTTGCCCATTTATTGACCTTTCAATAGTAAAATAGTTATTATTCTGTTCTTGAGCAGTACTCCAGGTAATAGTAACACTATTAGAAAACGACTTTGTAACAGAATAATTAATAAGTTTTACGGGCAGTGCGATATTGCTTCTTTGATGAGTTAAAAGCCATTCATAGACATTTAAATTTTCATTTTCCCTCCAGGTTGGGTTATACGTTGTAGTCCAGGCATCATGTCCATTTACATCAAAGATTGTTTTTTTGGGTGCTATGTTGGACTGAACTGGTGCATTTTGATAATGAGTTATATAATCATTTGTATACCAAACAGGTACAGTCTGATCACCGTTATTATGGGTTGCCCAGACAGGTAGGTTTGCTGCAGCCATTATATAAGCCCTGCTTGATTCAGGCCATGAAGCACCGCAAACAGGTAGTATTGCTGCCACCCTGTTAGCATAAGTATTATTATCGCCCGCATATTCCCAGGTAGCTCCACCACCCATACTTAGTCCGGTTAAGTAAATCCTGTTAATATTGACCCTGTAATTTTGTGTTAAGTAATTGATTATATTATTGATATCAAGAGGTGATGGCCAATCGATAAATTGTGGTGATATAACAATGAAACTGAATGTTTGGCCATTCACTGAAAAAGAAGAAGGGAAATTACCTTGGTTTATAACTTTTGGTGGGCCATTGAATAAAACCCTTGGTAATTCTGCCGGGCTACCATTCCCTAGTTCTCCTAATCCATGAAGAAAAATTAATACAGGATAAGTAGCCTGATTTCCGGGTGTAGAATAGCCAGATGGTAAATATTCGTAATAGCCATTACTATTTGCTATCATAGAAACATACTTTGCAGTTTGCACTTGTCCATAAACTAATGCAGGCATTAGAAGCAATACCAGAAATAATTTTTTTAAATTTCTTAACCCTAGGTAATACATACATTAAATTTTGAAATGAACTAATCTATGAAAGGAAATTTATTAGTCAGTTGTTCAGTGCTACTCTTAATAGATTTTTGATATAGTAAAGGGCATCACTGATTGATTAAAGGTGAGCAGTTTTGCAGGGATATTTCTTATATATTCATAGGTGGAAGTTATATGATTCACACATTTGACAGTAATAGAGTACAATCCGGAAAAATTATTTAGCTTAGGGGTTCTATCCTTTTAAATATTTTTTATCCGGTTATAATAATATATTACATGACAATTTATAGAACTAGCTCATTTTGTTAAAAATAAAATAAGCCAAAAACCATGCCATTTGCTAAGTTGTAGTTAAACTTAAAACAGTTAGTTATATGAGTAAGTGTATGTGAAATAATTATTATTGCCCCTGGGCCAAGCTGTACGACTTCTTATCACCCCACATGTTCAACAGTTCAAGTGAGCAGATTTTAAAATTACCACTCATACTCACATATAAACCGATAATATCCTGTTGATTCAACGGGTAGTCATCAATGCTTTCAAATCTTACATTGTATTGGTTCACCAGGTTAGTATAAACGGAACCGGTAGGCCAAACCTGTGTTCCGCGGTTGCTGATATTGATCAGGTTAAATTTTACACCGGCATGTCGTTTACATTTTTCTGCTATGGCATCAGGCTGCTCGTCGCTTTCAATAAATAAATCCAGACCAACAATTGTTTCATGTTCACTTTCTTTTGAAATCATCATCGGGTTTAGCTGCAACTTTAACGGGGTGGGTGTTCCTGGTTTATTAGGAATAATTTCTCTTGCTCCTGTTTGTGGTTTCTTTCCAAAATTACTGATGATGGTTTCTGCAAATTGGGTTGTGTTTACCGCAGGTTTTGTTTTATCACCAAAATCGCCGGTATGAATGCCACTCTCCAAAGTAAATAGCAATGCATTTTCAATAATTGCGGCATTCTCTGTTAATCCTACATGCCGTAGCATGGCTAAACCGCTTAATAATAATGCTGTTGGATTGGCAATATTTTTTCCTGCTATATCCGGGGCTGTACCGTGTACTGCTTCAAATATGGAGATATGGTCACCAATATTTGCAGAGGGAGCAAATCCAAGCCCACCTACCAGTCCTGCACATAAATCTGAAACAATATCACCCTGCAAGTTGGTAAGTACCAGCACATCAAACAGATCTGGTCTTGTTACCAGTTTCATACAGAGATCATCTACAATAATATCATCAGCTTTCAGTTCAGGATATTCTTTGGCCACTTGCTGGAAACATTCCAGGAACAGGCCATCAGTAATCTTCATAATATTTGCTTTGTGTACACAGGTTATGCGTTTTGTCATTTTTTGTTTTGCCATTTCAAAGGCATAACGGATAACCTGCATACTTCCCGGACGGGTGATGAACCGGCGACTCAATGCCACATCATGCGTAAGCATATGCTCAATACCTCCATAAGTATCTTCTATATTTTCTCTGACTACAGTAATGTCAATGGGAATTCCAGCTTTGCTGAATACTGTATCAACGCCATGTAATGTTCTGAAGTCTCTCTTATTTGCAAAAGTGTTCCAGGTTTTCCGGGCTGTTACATTAATACTTTTTACACCTTTCCCTTTTGGTGTTTCCATCGGACCTTTAAATAAAAGCCCCAGTGATTCTATTGTCTGTTTTGCCCCGGGAGTCATGCCATTATTAAAACCTTTGTCGAATACCCATTTTCCCATTTCCACAAAATCATATTCCAATGGAACTTTATTCGCCTTAAAAATAGTTAACACCGCCTCCATAATTTCAGGTCCAATTCCATCTCCTTTAGCAACAGCAATTTTCATATATGTATTTTTAATTTTAGATAAAAATAAGATTTGATTTGCATTAGAAGCAATAAGATAAGTGTTGAACAAAAATTTCTGCAATTTGTTTATATTTACTCATGACCAGTTTGATATCAGAAGGGGTTTCGGTTAGTGTAGAAACTTTCTACCAACCCGATTATAGCAATCCGCTGCAATCGGAATATATGTTTGCCTATCACATTACCTTAGAAAACTTTAATTCTTTTCCGGTGAAGCTGTTAAGCCGTCATTGGTACATTTTCGACAGTAATTCCAGTTACAGGGAAGTAGAAGGTGAGGGAGTGGTGGGAATTCAGCCTACTCTGCAACCCCGGGAAAAATACCAGTATGTGAGT
The DNA here is from genome assembly GCA_049644925.1 of Chitinophagaceae bacterium. Taxonomy (GTDB): domain Bacteria; phylum Bacteroidota; class Bacteroidia; order Chitinophagales; family Chitinophagaceae; genus JJ008. The sequence goes on from JBARSW010000644.1 coordinate 4,188, forward strand.
GGTTGTAATCTTCATACAGAAATGGGTAAAATGCATGGTATTTATATAATGGAGAATTTACACAGCAAAAATAATTTTGAGGTTAATATTCCGTCTTTTGAAATGATTGCACCGATGAAGAATAATTAATGTGTGATCTTTTTTGTCCGCTCTTTCAATAATGTAATAGCTTCTTCATTTGATTGAAACATGGCGCCATTAATGTTCACCAGGTGGTCTGCCAATTTATCGTATCTTTTTGTTAGTAGCCAGGTAAAAATGTGCAGGTAATGTATTCCATCAAATACAATTGCTTTATTTGCAGCGAATTCTTCTTTTCTTTTTAAAAATTCAGCAGGCATTTCTGTGTAATGTATTCCGGGGCGTATGTGATGGATTATATGATAGCCATCATTCCAGCATGTTTTATTATACGCAGTGTTAATACAATTAACAGAGCTTGTATAAAGATTTTCAGGGCTATCCCGGTCAACAAAAGCATGTTGTGTCCAATTGCCTAGCATCATAACTAATCTTGCAAAAAGCAGTGGTACAATAAATACAACCAATGTTGCTTTCAGATTTACAAAGCACATGGCAATGCAAAATGCCATATAAACATATTCTCCTATGGTGAGGCGCTGGTATAATTTTTTTCTTTTTCTGTTAAACAAGTATACGATTGTATTGATAACACCCACAAAAATAAATTTGAGAAAATAGGCAAGAAAACTTTTAAGGCTGTCCCGCTGATAATTCATCGTGCTGCTGGTGTCATCTGGCAAATTGTTTTCAACATGGTGCATACCCATGTGGTGGCTAAAATATCCTTCGGGGGCATGTCCGAAAAGTGGACATAAAATCCAGGTGATATAGGTGAAAATTGGTTTTTGCCAGGGAGCTTTGAAGGTTTTTCTATGGCAGAGGCAATGGTACATTAATCCAAACCTCCCTTTAAAATAGAACTGGGAAATGTAAAAATAGGGAACCGCTACTGCCCACCACCACCAACCGGTTAATACAGGGGTAAATAAAAGCACAGCAATTGGCAGTACCAATAAATGGATGATAGTTAGCAAATGAATAAAGGGTAAGTCCCTTTTGTCATTCATGATCCGTAACCAAAATTTATCATAAAGGCTGAAGTGAACTTTGGGTATATAAACAGGATCAGTAAGTGTTCCAAGGGACTTCATTGTGCTTGTTAATATGATATTTCATTGGCAGAAAATCCTTCCAATAGCACAATATAAGCAATTCATTGCCTAAAGCGGTTGACTGTGTATTGAATGAGAGTACTATCTGGGTTTATACTTGGCCTGTTCCAATATGGTGGTAGCCGGAGTTTTCATTATTTCCATAGGTGCCATGCCTGAATTTTTGGAAGCAAACTTTTTTACAATTTGCCAACCAATCCATTGGCCAATATTGCCCGGTGATTCTTCCTGCGAAAGACCCTGGGTAAAAGGTCCTTCACCAATATAGGTTTGAATAACTGTTGGGTTTAGGGAATGGAGATCTTCATTTTTTACCAGGTAACTCCAGATAAGGCCTTCGTTAGCAGAACACCAGTCTAATTGCGACTGTGTGAAACCCGTTTTAATGGAATCCGGTGTGGCAGGCAGGAATTTATCCAATAAAAACCATTGCTTGCCTTTTTCAATCATTTGATCAATTAGTGATTTGCCACCACTTTGGTCAGGTGCAATATCATCCACAACCAATTGCATAGCATCGGCAATGATATATTCTTTACTGAAACGACGGCTACGATATTCCGGTGCAATGTTTTCTATAAAAAAGCCATCCTTGTAAACAGAATAATTTTTACCCAGGTA